>CBFGMW010000132.1:0-6723 GCA_965649925.1 uncultured Fluviicola sp. | reverse complement strand
TAAGTGGTGTAGGTTACGATCATCAAACTGGCTACGGCCTGGTAAATGCAGAAGCCGCATTGCAAATGATCGACTTTCCCGAATACCAGGTTGTGCATCCGGAACTCGACCCGGTTTCAATAACGGAAATAGCAGTTGATACAATAACATTGTTTTTGAATGAACCATTCTATTCCATTTCCAATGGCCCAATTGGAGATGACTTTCCATTGTTTCTCGAACGATATTACGATGTTGAGCGATATGAATATGAAGTGACTTATGATTTCTCCGATTACATTTTACCCAGCACACAAATTTTGGACTACTGGGTAAGACCGAGTACTACTAATTCCCTGGGATTGATTAATGACACCAGCTATATTCCCGATCCGAATTCCAGCAGCATCTTATTTATAGAAGACACGTTCAAACTGGAACCTCATGCAGAAATCACCAATTTCTCCTCCGGAAATCTCACATTGAAGGGATACTATTATCATTTTATTCGCAGACATACTGACCAAAACGATCCAGCGAGTTCTACAACCTCAGAAGATTTTTGGTATCCTCTGAATCCAAATATCAATAATCCAAAAATGGCCTACAGTATTTACTTACGTGATTCCCTAGCGCCATTTTACTTCGATTCATGTTATGCAGCAAACCCACTCTTTGATACGTTATTGACAATAAGCTCTTTAGATTTCGAATCATTAATTTCTATTTTCCCCAACCCTGGGAATCAATTAACCGTTTCTGTTAATACGCCAATTCGCTCAATTACAATTTGTGAACTTAATGGAAAACCCGTACAATACGTTGAATCGGAACAAGACAAAAAAACTTTTGTGAAAACGGTTGATTGCTGTAAATTAGCAAGTGGTGTGTACATGGTTGTGTTTACGCGTAAAGATGGAATGGTATTAACCAAAAAATGGATCAAGTTATGAGGGCTCTACTAATAACTCTTTTGTCATTACAAGTACTGACTTCATCTGCTCAGACTTGGAGGAATGTGGACATTCGAACCATGAATCCATTTACATGGGCGTATTCTGGCTCAGGAGGATCCGAAAACACACGCTATTTCAGAATCAATCCATACAACAATGACATTTGGTTGACATACGGAGATGCGGTTCAACAACTAACAGGTGACGGTGGTCAATATTTCTATTACAATAATTCGAATACACCTTTATTTCCAGTGAACTCAAGTTTTCGGGATTTTGGTTTTACAAGCAACTACACGTTTGCGCTTTCAGGAAATTATGGATTGTATCAATTGAGCAATTCGGTCTGGAACTTAGCAGTTCCGTTTGATGAGGGTGTCAATTTAAACTATGAGTTGGACACCGTATGGTGCATCCGTAATGGAGAAAACTACCTGAAATGGGCTGCAGGAGTTAACTCTCAAAGCACCGTTAATGTTTGTAGTAAAGCAATCAGTAATAATGGTCTTTTATGGGGGGGGGCTCAATATGATGCGGTATTTAAAGTCGATGATGATCAGCAATATTCTCTTTATTCTCCTGACACCTCTAAGTTGATGGATTGGGGGAACTGGGACATGAAATTTTATCCTGATACTGATTCATTATTTGTAGCAAATGACGGAGGATTTGCAATAGCCGATGGGATTACTTTCGTGGATAGTATTTGTTCTGCTAACTGTACGAATATGCCAGGCGGAAAAATTTTAGAGTTCGAATTTGATGCTAACAAAAACATATGGGCATTGATGGGAAACGGAGGTCTATACGTGAAAACTGGCCTTGCGCATTACAATGTTACAACCAAGGTTTGGGATCAGTATTACGATGAAAGTAATTCTTCTATAAATTTTGGCTATTCTCAAATTTCAATTGAAATAGATACCTTGGGAAATTTGTGGGTAGTAGACAAGTATTTCCTGCACATTTTAGATGAAGGAAATACCCCTACCTGGCTTGGAATGAAAGAAATTCCCGCTCCGTTTGCATTGAACGTTTACCCCAATCCTTCCAATGAACTGATCAACCTTGCTTTTGAAGGAAACAGCGCAGTATTGACCATTCGTGATGTGCAGGGAAAAGAGATTTCAACTTCCGCTATTATTTCAGGTGAGAATATTTCTTTAAATGAGCTGCCGGCTGGTGTCTATCTTTTTGAAGTTGTTACCGAAAAAGGAAGTGTGGTGAAACGCGTGGTGAAGAACTAGCGTCCAAAAAATGGATCAAGTTATGAGAACCTTATTAGTAATCCTTTTCTTATTGCAGTTACTAAATTCTTCAGCTCAAACCTGGCGAAGTGTTGATGTAAAAGTATTGGGTCCTTTCGCCTATACGTATAGTGGATCCGGTTCAGTAAATAGTCGTCATTTTCGTATCAATCCATACAACAACGATATTTGGCTGACTTACGAAGATGCAATTCAGCAATTGACAGGTGAAGGGAATTATTCTTATTATCAGAATTCAAATACCACACTTTTTCCAACAGATTCAGATTTCCGGGATTTTGCCTTTACTCAGCAATATACCTTTGCAATATGTGAAAACTACGGACTCTATCAATTAGATGGTTTAAATTGGAATCTTGCTATTCCGTTTGACAAAGGTCTTAGTTTAGCTTATGATACTGACACCGTATTGTGCTTTCGTACAAATGAAAATTACATGAAATGGTATGGTGGTTTTAATGGTATGGAAAACTACACTGGTTTTAGAAAAGCCATTACAGGAAATGGAAATTTATGGGGTGGTGCAGGAAATAGCGGTGTTATTAAACTAATAGACGATCTACCTGTTATATATTCTCCTGATACATCGAAATTGATGGATTGGGGTAATTGGGACATGAAATTTTACCCGGGAACCGATTCTCTTTTTGTTGCAAATGACGGAGGATTGGCTATTGCTGATGGAAACACTTTTATTGATAGCATCTGTGCTTTGAATAGCACAAATATGCCCGCTGGAATCATATTGGAACTTGAGTTCGATGCTAACAAAAACATATGGGCTTTAATCGGTAATTCAAGTCTAAATGTTAAAGATGGGCTTGCTCATTACAACCTGACGACTAAAGTGTGGGATCAGTATTATGATGAGAACAATTCTCCTATCCTTTTTGGTGGGTCGAAAGTTTCTATTGAAATGGATAACCTCGGAAATTTATGGGTAGTAGATAATTTGTTTTTACATGTACTGGATGAAGGAAACGCTCCGGCGTGGGTTGGAATAAAAGAAAATGAAGCCATTTCCGTTTCGCTTGCACCAAATCCAACTAAAGATGTCTTTACTGTTTCGTTTGAAGGAAATGCTGCTGATTATATACTTTATGATGCGCAAGGGAAGTTGATTCAAAGTTCGGGCATTGTTTCCGGTGAAGGCGTTTCCCTAAAGGATCTGGAGAGTGGGATTTATTTCTTCGAGCTTAAAACTGAGAACGGAAACGCGGTGAAAAGAGTAGTGAAAAACTAGAGCCAAAAAAATGGATCATGCTATGAGAACCTTATTAGTATTTCTTTTTTCATTGCAATTGGTTGATGCAAGTACACAAACCTGGCGAAGCGTGGACATAAAAGAAATGAGTCCCTTTGCGTATACGTACAGTACCAGCGGTGGTGGTTCTGGAGACAATCATTATTTCAGAGTCAATCCTTATAATAACGATATTTGGTTGACCTATAATGAGGCGATTCAGCAATTGACAGGTGATGGGGATTATTTCTATTATAACAATTCAAATACACCATTATTTCCAACAACCGCGGATTTTCGGGATTTTGCATTTACATCTCAATACACATTTGCTTTATGTGCAAATGATGGTCTATACCAGTTAAATGGATTAACCTGGAATTTGGCAATACCATTTGATGAAGGTGTCAATTTGAATTATGACGCTGACACTGTATGGTGCATACGTGATGGTGAAAATTACCTAAAATGGTATGGAGGGCTGAATTCACAAAGTACGGTTAGTGTATGCAGTAAAGCAATAAGTAAAAATGGGCTATTTTGGGGAGGTGCTCAATATGATGCTGTGTATAGGGTCGAGGACGATCAACAATATATTCTTTATTCTCCAGACACTTCTAAACTGATGGATTGGGGCAATTGGGATATGAAGTTTTACCCCGAAACTGATTCGCTCTTTGTTGCCAATAATGCCGGATTTGCCATCGCTGATGGACTCACTTTTGTAGATAGTATTTGTGCAACTAACTGCATGAATATGCCAACCGGAAAAATTTTAGAGTTTGAATTTGATGCAGATAAGAATATCTGGGCGCTCATTGGCAACGCCGGATTGTCTGTTAAGACGGGTCTTGCTCATTACAATGTAACGACTAAAGTTTGGGATCAATACTATGATGAGAACAACTCTCCGATCAATTTCGTTAGCCCAAAAGTCTCCATTGAAATGGATAACCTCGGGAATTTGTGGGTCATTGATAATTTATTTTTATGGGTTTTAGATGAGGGCAATGCACCAGCTTGGGTTGGCATAAAAGAAAACGAAACCATTTCTGTTTCACTTGCTCCGAACCCAACCAAAGATGTCTTTACTGTTTCGTTTGAAGGAAATGCTGCTGATTATATACTTTATGATGCGCAAGGGAAGTTGATTCAAAGTTCGGGCATTGTTTCCGGTGAAGGCGTTTCCCTGAAGGATTTGGAGAATGGAATTTATTTCTTCGAGCTTAAAACCGAGAACGGAAACGCGGTGAAAAGAGTGGTGAAGAATTAATTGAACAACGATACAATTTTGGAAAATCCGCTGCATCTCCATAAACCAGATGAGGCGGATTTTTGTTTCTTACCAACTTGTTCTCTATTTTAGTTCCGTGAATTCCAACGTTCAAGGAATTAATCGCGTTTTTATCGCTACAAAGAAAAAAGAATGAAAAATCTGCTCACTTCACTATTCGTTGCTTTCTGCGGAATGGCCGCAGCTCAAAACCTGATTCAATGGAATTCTGAAATCGAAGTTGCCGATGGCGCCAGCTACGGGAATCTCCGGCCAAGAATGGTTTTAACCGCAAACAACATCCCGGTGGTTCTTGCTGGAAATGGTGCGACGAAACAACTCTATGCAGCGCGTTGGAACGGAACGGCTTTTTCCACACCTGTCGCTCTTCTTCCGGAAAATATGGAGGCTTACTTGGCTACATGGACCGGGCCTGACGTAGCAGCAAAAGGCGATACCATCATTGTAGTTTTCAAAGCGGAACCAATGACCGAAGGAAATGTTTACGCAGTTCGTTCAACAGATGGCGGAATGACATTTTCAGATACGGTTCGTGTAGATGATCATGATGCCGGAATGGCCTGGATGCCATCGCTTGATATAGATGAAAACGGAAATCCTAGCGTGGTTTATATGGCACACGATTCGGTGATGGTTCACCCAAGATATGTTGTTGCGCATTCAACAGACGCTGGTTTGAGCTACAATCCAACAATGGATATTGCTTTATCAATTCCGGAAGAGGCCTGCGATTGCTGTCCGGCAGAATACCTTATAAACGGAAACCGGGAAGTGATGCTTTTCCGCAATAACGACAATAATGTCCGTGATATTTATGGTGTATATTCCAACGATGGCGGGCTTACTTATCCTTCCGTTTCGCAGATCAATCAGTTAAATTGGGTGGTGAATTCCTGTCCGTCAACCGGGCCGCACGGGCTGCTGAGAAATACCGATTTAATTACCGTTTCTACCAGTAAAGCAAGCGGGAAAAATCGTGTTTACGTGACTACAAATCCGGCAACCACTGCTCTTGGAAGTTCCACTGAATTTATGCTCACCCCTCCGACAAATGTTAACGGAAATCAAAACTATCCGCGTATATCAGGAACTCAGGATACCATTGTTCTAGCTTGGCAGGAAAATGATCCCTCGAACTATGAGGTGTTTTGTGCTTTTACAACGACTGGGGCCGTGAATGATTTCCAAACTACAAAAGCACAGGTAAACACGGAGCCAACCGGATCACAAACCAATCCCGATGTAATCTACAGAAACGGGATTATTCATTATGTCTTCCAGGACTCGCAGTCGGGTTCTATTATCTACAAAACCGGAAGCGTAGGAACAGTTGGAATAAACGAAAATGAACTGGTTTCTGTTTCTGTTTACCCGAATCCTTCATCAGGAGTTTTTCATTTTACCGGGAAGATAGACCAGGTATTAAAAGTGGTGGACCACAACGGCAGAAGCGTTCCGTTCAGTTACCAGGCTGACGGTTCATTCGGAAGCGTTCAAATGCACAACGCACATGGTTCGTATGTAATTATTGCGGAAGCGAGTGGCCGGGAAATTCAGATTCCGGTTCAGGTGAACCAATAACAGCAGATGGTTTGCTTTCATGACGTGACAGGTTTGTTCTTAAACTTCTTCGGTTTAGCAATCCGGCGTGATAGGTTTGCCTTCATGACGTGATAGGTTTATTCGCATACGCGGTAGGTTTATTCCGGTGATGGGTTAGGTTTGTTATCATGACACCATAGGTTTGTTCTTAAACATGATAGGTTTGCGGCCGTGATGTGTTAGGTTTGTTAGCATAACACCATAGGTTTATCCATAAACGTGATAGGTTTGCGACCTTGATGTATTAAGTTTGTTCGCAGATGGTATTAGGTTTCTTATTATAACACCATAGGTTTGCTCTTAGATTTGGTCAGGTTTACAATCCGGCGTGATGGGTTTGCTTCCGGATAAGGTAATTTTACTCATGAATTCCTGGCGAAA
>CBFGMW010000131.1:0-6730 GCA_965649925.1 uncultured Fluviicola sp. | reverse complement strand
CTCCTGCAGCTAAAATAGAATTACCTAATATTTTCACGCCAAACAACGACAGAGCAAACGATTTCTGTGAGTTTGTGGCTATTGAAAATGTGAAAATGGTAGACATCACCATTTTGGATGCAGACGGTAAAACGGTTTTCAAATCAAATGATCTGAACTTCAAATGGGATGGAACAAACCTGGGCGGAGAACAAGCAAAAATTGGAATTTACACCTGTTTGATCAGTTATGTAGATTTGGGAGATGTGGCAAAAAATAAAACAGCTTACATTTACCTTCAGAGATAGTCACTATAACATAAATCATACCTTGAAGGACAATTCGAACGCTCGCGCTGTAGCTTCAGCGAAGGAGCAAAGAGTTGTCCTTTTTTTGCGGTCTATCTTCTGCCTTTGGAGTTCGAACTCGTCTTCTTACCTCCAGAACGATTTGAATTCCCCGTTCGAACTCCTGATTTACTTCCGAAAGCACGTGGTTTTTTATCGCGATTGTTGTTATCCGAACGTTTTCCCTGCGAACCGGCTGTTGGTTTTTTAGGGGCCGGTTTTTTTCCGGGCGAAGGTTTGCTGTGAGATTTGTCTGCTTCGCCGCTTGAATTTTTCAATAAATCGTTCATTTGGCGCATTTCCGACTCAGTCAATTCACGCCATTCACCCAAAGGAATTCCTTTCAAATCAATGTTCATGATACGAGTTCGCTCGAGTTTCATGACGGTGTATTTGAAAAACCCGCACATTCGCCGAATTTGTCGATTCAATCCCTGGATTAGGATGATCTTAAAAACGTAAGTCGATTCCTGGGTAACGACACATTTCTTGGTCATTTCGCCCAAAATCGGAACTCCATTCGACATTCTTTTGATAAACTCAGGCGTAATTGGTTTGTCGACGGTTACCAGGTATTCTTTCTGGTGATTATTTCCTGCCCGAAGGATCTTGTTTACAATATCGCCGTTGCTTGTTAGAAGAATCAGTCCCTGGGAGTCTTTATCCAATCGTCCGATGGGAAAAATGCGGCGCGGATGAGCTACGAAATCTACAATATTGTCGGGATCAACCTTATCTGTGGTACTCGTAATCCCGGGTGGTTTGTTCAGTGCAATGTACAAATCATCTTCCTGGTCTTTTGGGTCAATTGCGTGACCGTTCACCATCACTTTGTCGCGCGGACCAACCTGCTGGCCAATTTTTGCCCGCTGGCCATTGATGAGAACTTGTCCCTGTTCAATATATTTATCGGCTTCCCGGCGCGAACAATAACCGCTTTCGCTAATGAATTTGTTTAATCTGGTTTGTTCCATTTATTGTACAAATCTATTGATCGTTGATGAGTTGAACAATCAGTTTAATCATCAACTCTTTATCGGCCGGATTACTTTGTGCCACAAGAAGAGCAATCGCAACCAGGGCATTGTCGTTAATTTTCAATTCACCACTTTTCTTGAAGCGATGTTGGTTTTTCTCCAGGAACCAAATAAACAAAAATGCACCAATCCGTTTATTTCCGTCGGAAAAAGGATGATTTTTAATGATGAAGTATAGTAAATGGGCTGCTTGTTCTTCAATAGTCGCATAAAGATATTCCTCACCAAAGCTTTGAATAATATTTCCTAAAATTCCCTCGAAGCTATTGTCTTTCTCATTTCCAAAAAGGTCTGTAGCTTCTTCTTTTTCGATGAGCGTTTTCTTGAGTTCGCTTACAGCTTTTTTTGCTTCAGAATACTGAATTTCATAGGTGAACTCGGTTGTTAATCCTACTTCCGGAAGTCGATTGCTATCGAATTGATTAAGTAAAACAAAGCTTTGTGTATATTGACTAATTATCTTCAATAAACCCTTTGCTTCATCCAAATTAGTTTCAGAATCAATAGATTTTTGAATGAGTTGGACGGTTTGCTGCAATTCATCCAAACGTTTTTGGTTGATCGTGTAGCCTTGTACCAGATGTTCTTTCAGGCGTTGCGTTGCCCAAATTCGGAATAGAGTACCTTGTTTTGAGTTTACTCGATAGCCAACAGAAAGAATAGCATCTAAATTGTAGTACTCAATTTCTCTCGAAATTGATCGATTACCTTCCTGCTGAACTGTTGCATTTTTTGCAACGGTTGATTTCAAATCAAGTTCACCCTCATTAAAAATGTTTTTCAAGTGTCTTGAAATTACCGACTTATCTCTTTCAAACAAGGTTGCTATCTCATTTAATGATAACCAAAACGTTTCTCCTTCAAACCTAACATCGATTTGAGTGCTGTTGTTTTGGGTTTGATAAATAATTATCTCGCTCATTTTTTAAAACAGATTGATCAAACATCTATTTTTCTACAACCAATTCCAAATCTATCTGGCGTTTTTTCGGATGAACCTCACCGATTCTTACGCGAACATTATCACCAAAATGATACGTTTTCCCGCTTTTCTGACCAACAATTGTCATTTTTTTCGGGTCGAAAGCAAAACGGTCTCCCGGAATTTCCTGAAGTGGGATCATTCCTTCACAACCAATATCGGTCATACGCACAAACAATCCAAATTCTGCAACTCCGGAAACTATTCCATCGAATTCTTCCCCAATCTTGTCATGAACGAAAACTACCTGGAAGTATTTGTTAGACTCGCGTTCTGCTTCAACTGCTCTTCGTTCCTGACGCGAGATTCGTTTACAAATATCACCCAGCTGTGAGTTGTATTTGTGTGGTTGTTTCTCCAGGCATTCCAGTAAAATGCGGTGAACCATTAAATCGGCATAGCGGCGAATTGGTGAGGTGAAGTGCGTATAGTAACGGAAGCCTAATCCGTAATGTCCGATATTATCTGTATCATAAGTTGCTTTGGCCATACTTCTGATAGCCATTTGCTGAATGATAGAATGCTCATTGGAGTTTTCTAAACTCAGCAACAGTTTATTGATGCTTTTGGCAACTTCATCAGGATGGGTAGCGTCCAGTTTCAGCTCGAACTTTTCTAAAAACTGACTGAACATGGCTATTTTCTCCGGATCTGGTGTGTCGTGAATCCGGTAAACAAACGGTACACGATCTTCCTCTTTTTTCACGTCACCAACAAAAGTTGCAACTTTCTTATTTGCTAAAAGCATGAATTCTTCAATCAACTGATGAGCGTCTTTTGAAACCTTGATTGTCACATCAATCGGTTCACCTTTTTCGTCAAGTTTGAAACGAACTTCTTCGGAGTTGATCAGAAGCGCACCGTCTTTAATCCGCTTTTTTCTATAGATTTTTGCGATTTTATCCAGTAAATGTAATTCGCCCTTGTATGGACCATCTGCTCCCTCCAAAATCGTCTGCGCATCTTCATACGCAAAACGGTGGTCGGAATGAATGACTGTTTTACCAAACCATTCTTTATAAATAGCTCCTTCTTCGTCGATTTCAAAAACAGCTGAAAAAGTGAATTTATCTTCATTCGGACGAAGCGAACAAACCATGTTGGAAAGCTGTTCCGGCAACATCGGAATTACCCGATCGACTAGGTAAACAGAGTTTCCCCGTTTCAAGGCTTCTTTGTCCATGGCACTACCTGGTTTCACGTAATGACTTACATCGGCAATGTGAACGCCAATTTCCAAATGTCCATTTGATAGACGTTGAATAGAAAGCGCATCATCAAAATCTTTCGCATCAACAGGGTCAATCGTGAAAGTCAGAATCTCGCGAAAATCTCTTCTTCGGGCGATTTCATTTTGGTCTAATTCCAGTGTAAGCAATTCGGCCTCACTCATCACATCGTTTTCAAATTCGATGTTCAAACCGTTGCTCACCAAAATGGAAATCATTTCGTTATCATGCAGCGAGTTTCCTCCTAAGGTTTGAATGACTTCTCCGTAAGGTATTTCTGCAGATTTTGGCCAAACGGTGATTTTCACTAATGCTTTGTCGCCTGTTTTGGCACCATTTAATTTTTCTATCGGAATCTGAATTTTTAGTCCGGTCTTTGAATTATCAGGTAATAAAAAGGCTTCCGAACCTTTCACCTGGATTACTCCAACGAATTGTGTTCTTTCACGTGAAACAACTTCGATAATTCTTCCTTCTCTTTTTGTCCCGCCTTTTGTTATTGCTACTTTCACCACGTCACCCTGAATGGCCTGACCAATATGATGAGGTGGAATGAAAACATCTTTTTCGCCTTTTCCGGTAGAAACGAATCCGGACCCGCGCTGTGTTAATTCCAGCTCGCCTTCAACCACATCCATTCCCTGGTTCAGTTGATAAGCCTGGAAACCGTTTTGTTTCAGCATGCCTTCATTGGCAAGATCAATTAAAATGGTAACAATGAGTTTTCGGGTTTCACCGTCTTTCACATGCAACAGTGAGCACACGTCTTTATAACTTAAGGTAGCTTCGGGATGAGATTGAAACAATTTCCGAACGATATGGAAAAGTCCTGTTTTTAATTTTTTATCTCCGCTGAATTTCTTTTTCGGGTCGCCTTTTCGATGTGTTTTTTTACTCATGCTTTTGTTCTGTAGGCTAAAGTTACAATTTATAAACTGAGTTCGATTACACCGGAAGAATCGAATAGTTAAACCGATTTGTTCCTGAGTTGTAACAAACCGCATGAAACACCTGATTTTATTTCTTTGCTTTGTTCCGGCATTAAGTTTTTCGCAGAGTTTGGAGCGCCAGATTTACAAACACTATTTTGAACATGAATTCAAGTATGAACCGGCGTTCATTCGTGAAAACAAGATTTCATCTATCATAAAACGGGAAATCGAAACAATTGGTGATTCGGTTATCCACAATTTCATTTTGGAGAAAACGTCCTTCAGAGCCGATGGCCGGCCAATAAAGAATGAATACTGGTATGACCACAATCGAAGTACAATTATCAAAGATTTCACATATGATTCGCTGAACAATCTAACGGAAATACGTGATTGGAAACCAGAGGTTAGCAGATATGAGCCATTAATAGAAAGCAGCCGGATGGTATGTTCCTACGATTCTGCACGATTGGTTAAAGTGTTTTATTTCCAACCAGGTGAACATGTAGTTTCAGGACGTTGCGATTCTCTGGCCTATAGTGAAAAGGAAAAACAAGTGGTGATTTTTTCCGGCGGATCAATGGCAAAAAACACCTTCGCTCCAAATGAGAAACCGGCGTTTATTTATCCTATAATTAATACGCAAGTATTGAATGAGTTGAGTGCAGGAGACTCTTTGAAACCGATCGACAAGAAATCTGCCTGGGAAACAGAAAATCATTGCAGTTACAAATATCGGCCGGCGTTGATCAAATTGTCAGAAATAACCGGAGCAAACTGTCTGCCTCATGAAATTGCAAACACTTATGCGAAAATGAACAAGACGATTGATAATAATGAACTGATTGAATTTATTTCGTTCGTAGATACCGCCGATCATGTGTTTGACTCTTTTCATCCGGGATCTGACTATTCTCCCGACAGTTTGGACTTAAGAACAATCATTCGAATTGATTTGAAAAACAGGCAAATCGAATTTCAAACGGCTGGAATTAATAGTATACCAACATCAAGAGAAGACATTGTTACTTACAGTCGAACAGTTTCTCATTATAATTTTTCAATGCGTTTATTGTGGAGGGATCAATTCCGAGCCGATTTAGGGAGAAATGACTTTGGAATGAATGACAAATCAGAATACAAAGAGCGCCAGATTGTTTATGATTACTACGAAAACGGTATGCTGAAACGGGAAGTGACATTTTTTGAAAGAAATCCTTACTATTTAAAACAACAAGGTTTATATATGAAAGAGGTGCTATACGAAATAACCCGGTTTGAATAATGACTAATCGCTTGCTTCTTCAATAAAGTTTTGATCGTTTCAGACCACCTTTCCAATTCCAATTCGTCTTATTTGAACACGTGAAACTTTCCCGAAAATACTACGTAAGAAGATATCTGAGCGCGGACTTGGAATAACGAAGTTCGATTGTTACATTTGAGAAACAAGACATAAATTATTATGAATAAACGAATTGAAGAAGCACTAAACGATCAAATTCAAAAGGAATCATCCTCATCACAATTTTATTTAGCAATGGCATCCTGGGCGGAAAACACTGGTTTACACGGTACCGCGATGTTCATGTACCAACATTCTGATGAAGAGCGCTTCCACATGCTGAAATTGATCAAGTTTGTGAACGAACGAGGCGGTCATGCAGTTATTCCGGCTATTGAACTGCCACCAAAGAATTACGATTCACTGGAGCACATTTTTGAATTGCTTTTGGAACATGAGATTTCAGTTACAGAGAGTATCAATAATGTGGTGGATATCTGCCTGCAGGAAAAAGATTATTCCACACATAATTTCATGCAGTGGTATGTGTCTGAGCAATTGGAGGAAGAAGCATTAGCTCGTGGAGTTTTGGATAAACTGCGTTTAATTGGCGGTGATAAAGGCGGATTGTATCTGTTCGACAGAGATCTGGAAAAGAGTGCTGCTTTGGCAACTCCGCCCGCTGATACAAAAGCGTAATGGTTTGATGAAACGATTTTTTGGAACTGGGCCTGCATCCGTCTTTGGATGGTTACTACTACTCTCCTTTTTAGGGGTAACTGCGCACGCCCAAACCAATTTTCGTTTTAGAAACTATACCATTAATGATGGACTCTCGCAAAGCTGTGTGAATTCCATTGTTCAGGATGATGTTGGGACGCTTTGGCTTGGAACACAGGACGGTTTGAATCGTTTCGACGGTCATCAGTTTCAGGTTTT
>CBFGMW010000130.1:0-6735 GCA_965649925.1 uncultured Fluviicola sp. | reverse complement strand
ACCTTAAATGCGGGTTTCACGGCAGCTCCAACGGCAGCTTGTTTGGGAACACCAGTGGTTTTTACAAACACTACAACGCCAACTGCATTCTTAACGAACAGAATGTACAATTATCAAACATTCCGCACTTTCTTCGGAACAGCTCCAAGTGATTCAACTTATGTATATGATTTCGATAATTCATCGCCTTATGCCTGGAGTGCCAATACGACTTATACTTATCCTGCAGCTGGTACATACGATGCAGTTATTGGGGTGAATGGTGGTTTCTGGAATAGTTGTTTCGATGAAGCAACGCAAGTAATAACTATTAATCCTATTCCTGCTACTCCAACTGTTACACCCGGAGGAGCAACAACATTCTGTTCCGGAGGTAGTGTAGTACTTACTTCATCGGCAGCTTCGGGTAATACCTGGTCTAATGGAGCTACTACTCCTTCTGTCACAGTGTCTGCTTCCGGAAATTATACGGTTACCACAACAGCATTGGGCTGTACTTCGGCTTCTTCAGCTGCCACAGCTGTAACTGTTAATCCGTTGGATGATGCATCGTTTGCATACTCAAGCTCTACTTTGTGTTCGGGCGGTGGAAATGAAACTCCTACAGCAAGTGTTGCCGGGTCTTACAGTTCAACTGCAGGATTAAACTTTGCAAATGCTACTACCGGGGAAATCGATATGACAACAACTACTGACGGAACTTATGTGATTACACATACTACTTCAGGAACTTGTCCGAATACAAGTACTCAAAGCGTTACAATTACAGCTGCTCCGGATGCATCATTTAATTATGGACAAGCTTCGTATTGTACGGGTAATTTAGATCCTTCACCGGTATTTGGTGCCGGAGCAAGCGGTGGTACATTCAGCTCAACAGCCGGATTATCGATTAACGCTTCTAACGGCCAGATTGATCTTTCTGCAAGTACTCCGGGAACTTACACCGTAACGAACGCAATTACAGCTTCAGGAGCTTGTCCTGCAACGAGTGAGACTTTCTCCGTAACAGTAACTGCTGCACCAACTCCTTCTTTTGCTCCTGTGAATGCCATTTGTACTGGAGAAACCCTTGCTGCATTACCAACTACTTCAACAGATGGAGTAACGGGATCATGGAGTCCGGCGTTAAATAATACTGCAACAACAACGTATACTTTTGCTCCGGATGCTGGTCAGTGTGGAACTTCTACAACACTTCAAATTGTTGTTAATCCGATGGTTGATCCTGCATTCAATGCGGTTGGACCTTTCTGTGCGGGAGATGCAATTTCTGCTTTACCTACAACTTCTACGAATAATATTTCCGGAGTTTGGTCACCTGCAATTAATAATACGGCAACTACAACTTATACGTTTACAGCTACTTCCGCTCCGGGAGAATGTAATTCAAACGGTTCAATGACGATTACTGTAAATCCACTTCCAACGGTTACTTTGGGAGCGTTTAATGATTTATGTATCTACAACAGCGCAGTAGCATTGGGCGGTGGTTCACCGGCTGGTGGTGATTATTCGGGAACCGGAGTTTCAGGCGGATCTTTTGATCCGGCAGTGGCTGGTTTGGGATCTACAGTTGTAACATATACTTACGTGGATGCAAACGGGTGTGAGAACACTGCAGCGCAAAGCATTTTGGTAGATGAGTGTTTAGGTTTGGAAGAAGTCGCTTCTTTCGACGTAACAATTTCTCCGAATCCTGCTTCTGAGCAGTTCGTAATTGTAAGCAATGGCGTTGATGCATTAACATTCACGGTTCTATCTGAAGATGGTAAAGTAGTTCGTGAGCCTAAAACACTTGTAAACGGTATTTCTGAAACGGTTTCAGTTCAAGGATTCGCAAAAGGGATTTATTTTGTTCGTTTCGAATCAGCAACACAGATTGCTACGAAAAAAGTGATTGTGAACTAATTAAGTTCTCTGAATTTTATAAAAGAGCCATTCGTTTATACGGATGGCTTTTTTTATTTGATGTTAAACGGTGCTTTTTCCGGAAGCTTGTTACTTTTATGGAAATTGTTTTTCTGCATGGCAAAAAAATACGCTGCTATAGACATTGGCTCAAATGCTGCCCGACTTCTGATCGGTGAAATCGATAACGAGGATGGCCACCCTTATGTAAAGAAGATTTCATATACCCGCCTGCCTTTACGTTTGGGTGGTGAAGTGTTTGAATTCGGCAGGATAAGTGAGAAGAAATCGTCAGATTTTGTAAAAACAATGAAGGCGTTTTCATTGATCTCTGACATTTTCAATGTTTCCGATTTACGCGCTTGTGCCACGTCTGCTATGCGCGATGCAGAGAACGGAAAGGAAATCATTGCAGAAGTAAAGAGAGAAACGGGAATCGAGATTGAGATCATTTCAGGTGATGAAGAAGCGCGTTTGATCTTTGGAACGTTTTCGTTACTTGATATTGATAACAGCAAGCCTTATCTGGTTATTGATGTTGGTGGCGGCTCTACCGAAATAAATGTCTTTGAGCATGGAGAACGTGTTGCAGCGAAAAGCTTCGATATTGGAACTGTGCGTATGCTGAAAGGGAAAGTAGATAAGAAAGATTGGAATGCATTGAAAGAATGGATCCGTACTCATGTAGAAGACAATCCGCATTTGATATACGGAACAGGAGGAAATATAAATAAGATCCACAAATTACTTGGAGCGAAGGAAAAAGCGCCTATTCAGCTTTCAGCAATGAGAGAACTGTATCAGCAATTGGAACCACTCAGTATCGGTCAGCGAATGGATTTGTTCCAATTGAAACTGGATAGAGCGGATGTCATTATTCCAGCCCTTGAAATTTTCACTTTTTGCCTGGAAACCATGGGAGCAGATGATATTATTGTTCCTAGAATTGGTTTGTCGGATGGTATAATCTTCGATTTAAATTTCCGAAATTAGGATTCTTTACTTTTACTTTCATACCTTTAATTGAAT
Source organism: uncultured Fluviicola sp. (assembly GCA_965649925.1). Taxonomy (GTDB): domain Bacteria; phylum Bacteroidota; class Bacteroidia; order Flavobacteriales_D; family Crocinitomicaceae; genus Fluviicola. The sequence continues at coordinate 3,795 of CBFGMW010000130.1, read as the reverse complement.
TCAAAATGTAGAGGTATGAACCGGTTTTTTCTTTTGTTACTGCTTCTGTTAGTGGGTTTCTCTTCTTGTAGAAAAGACAGCAAACGCAAAATAAATAAGCACCATCGCCAGTCTGTCGGCTCCTGGTCTGATGAAATTCTTTCCGATGGTAAATACGAAAAGCTGGTTATTCAGATTATTTACATGACAGGTTACAAACCAACAGATGCTGCCGTGGCAAATTTGAAAACTTTGCTCGAGTCACGCTGTAACAAGAAAGGTGGAGTTTCCATGGTCTATAAAGAAATAGCTGCCCAGGGAAAAACCAGTTATTCCATTTCAGACGTAAAAGATATCGAAGACGACGAAAGGTCTGAGTTTACGTATAAAAAAACCATTGCAATAACATTCATTTTCTTAGATGGACAGTCGGCTGAAAACGAAGGGTCTTCGGTTGTACTCGGACAGGCATATTTCAATACTTCGATGGTTATTTACGAAAAAAGTATTCATGAAAACTCAGATGATTTCATCGAACCGGAAAGGTATAAACTGGAAACAATGGTTATGAATCATGAAATTGGTCATATCCTCGGCCTCGTAAACCTGGGTTCAACTATGATCAATAATCATCAGGATGCTAGTTACGGCGCTCATTGTATTAACGAAGACTGTCTGATGTATTGGGAAGCAGAAACCGGAAGCGCGGTTGCTAATTTGGTTGGAAACAGCCCGATTCCTGTATTTGATGCGAATTGTCTGGCCGATTTGAAAGCTAACGGGGGAAAATAAATCCGTGCTTATGAAATCTGTTAGAATTTTAACCTTAAATCAAGAGGGCGCTAATAAAATCCCGGTGCTGTTTAGTTGCTTGCAGTTTCTTTATATCCACATTTGCCCTTCCCGCTCACTTTTACCTCCTGTTTTGCCCTGAACTCCGCACTGCTCCTTTGTTTATAAAGATTCTAAATTAGCGCTTATGACAATCATTTGACAAAAAAACGCGATCCAATAACGAATTTTGCACGTAGTTGAAGGAAATTCCTCGCAAAGTGATAAAACAGATACACAGTATAGCTTTTACCCATCGCAATTTAGACGTCCGTCATATTGGTCGTTTACATATTGAAACGGAAAAACAGCAGGCGCGTTTTGAGCATTTAAAATCTCAGCTTGCGTTTGACGAGATGGTATTTTTATCTACTTGTAACCGGGTAGAGTATTTCTTCGTTTCCAATCTGGTAGTTGACGCATCTTTTTTACATACTTTCTTTTCTGAATTGTATCCTGAAATGGATGGAGAAATGACGGCTTATTATTCAAGTAAAGCCGAAATCTATAATAGAATGGATGCTGTTTCGCATTTGTTCCGGGTGGCTTCTTCCATTGATTCTTTGGTTATAGGTGAACGCGAAATTATTACACAGGTTCGTCAGGCTTATGAACAGTCGAGAACAATGAATCTTTCAGGTGACACATTGAGAATCTTGTTTAACGAAACAATTCTTACTGCAAAACGTGTTTATTCGGAAACAAAAATTTCTGAACGGCCTGTTTCTGTAGTTTCCATTGCATACCAGCGTTTACAAAGTTTGGATGTTCCGAATGATGCACGTGTTTTGGTTGTTGGAACAGGAGTTACCAATACGGCAATGGCCCGTTTCCTGAAAAAGCACGGAATGACAAAATTCACGTTGTTCAACAGAACGTTGGCAAATGCATTGCCGCTTGCGGAAGAATTGAACGGAGAAGCATTTCCTTTATCTGAATTACCGTTTTATGATGGTGGCTTTGATGTTCTGGTAACATGTACAGGTTCTGAAGATACAATTATCGATACGGATTTGTACGATAAGTTACTTCAGGGAGATATGGACGCGAAAATCACCATTGACCTCGCTTTACCGAATGATATTGCTGATGAGGTTCATTTGAATTTCCCGACAAAACAGATTTCCATCAATACACTTCAGAAAATTTCAGACGCAAACTTAGTGATGCGTTCAAATGAAATTGACCAGGTAGAAGCAATTATCAACGAATCCTGCAAATCCTTTATTAACGCTGCAAAATTGCGTTCTATTGAAATAGCTATGAGACCTGTTCCTCAAATGGTAAAGGACATCAAAGCAACCGCTTTCAATGAAGTTTTCAAAAATGATATCGAACAATTGGATACTGAATCACTTGCGGTTTTGGAGAAAATTGTTGGTTACATGGAAAAGAAATACATGAGTATGCCAATGATTATGGCAAAAGAAATCCTTTTTAAATCTTAATTTTCCCCATGCAAAAAATCCGAATTGGCTCCAGAGGAAGTGATCTTGCTCTTTGGCAGGCAAATACTGTGAAAAAACAATTGGAAGATCTGGGGGCAGAAGTTACCATTACGATCATCACAACCCAGGGAGATGCCATCCAGGATCTGAGTTTTGATAAATTGGAAGGAAAAGGATTTTTCACCAAGGAAATTGAACAGGCTTTATTGGAGAAATCTATTGATCTGGCAGTTCATTCGCACAAAGATTTGGAAACGAACCCACCTGTTGGTTTAATGATTGCGGCAGTTTCTGACCGCGAGAACCCTGCCGATGTATTGTTGATTCATCCACGAGCTATTGACGAAACCCAGCACTGGGGATTGAAAAAAAATGCGGTTGTAGGAACGTCATCTGCCCGTAGAAAATCGCAAATGGTTGGTTACCGATCAGATGTGGAGATCAAAGATCTTCGCGGAAATGTTCCAACGCGTCTGAACAAACTGGTGAAAGGTGATTATGATGCAATTTTATTGGCAAAAGCAGGTCTTTCCCGCCTGAACCTCGATCTTCAGGGAATGAAAGAAGTGGTTCTGGATCCGGAAGAATTTGTTCCGGCTCCGGCGCAAGGTGTTTTGGCATTGCAGATCAGAGAAGAGGACAAAACATTGTTTGAATTTTTGCAAGCGTTAAATCATAAAGATGTACAGGCAAAAATTGAAATGGAACGTTCCGTTTTAAACAGAATGGATGGCGGATGTCAGCTTCCGTTGGGCGTTTATTGCCCAGAGGAAGGACGTTTGCTGGTTTCTTATTCTGCAGACTGGGAAGAAGGTGCTCAATGGTTTGAATTTGAAGGGCCCCACGATGCCGAAATGGTTGATGTAGTATTAGATGCTTTGCTAACGCCGGAAGAGGAAGATGAAGACTAACCTTTTTCTTTCGAATTCTGAGATAGTAGATCCTGCGTTTCTTCATTTTTGCAATTCAAACGACATTAAACTTGTTGCTAAGTCACTTATTTCTTTTAAACCAATTCCTTATAATTCTATTCCGGATGCTGAGGTTGTTTTCTTTTCGTCTCCGCGGTCTGTGGAATTTTTCATTGAATCTCTTAAGGATAGAAATTACAGTTTTGCCTGCATAGGAAGCGGGACTGCCAAACGTCTTGAAACCTACGGACTCAAAGCAGACTTTGTTGGCTCAAATGCGGGGCAGCCTGATGCCGTTGCGCTGGAATTTCTCGGTTGGTTAAACAAGAGAAAAGTAATTTTCCCCTTGTCAACAAAATCAAACCGTTCCATTTCTTCACAGATTCCGGCTGGTCAGCGCTTCGAACTGCTTGTTTACGAAACAATCCTGACGGGTTTGGAATTGAATTATTTTGATGTATATGTTTTCACCAGTCCGAGTAATGTGGAAGCGTTTTTGGAAGTGAATGACCTTCCATCCGAATCAAAGGTGATTGCCTGGGGTAATACAACCGAAAAACGACTCCTGAAGCGAGGAATTACTCCTTCTTCTGTGCTTCAAAAATCCAATTTGCGCGAATTGGAAC
>CBFGMW010000129.1:0-6739 GCA_965649925.1 uncultured Fluviicola sp. | reverse complement strand
GTCTAATTCCGGCCTGAACTACTAATTTACTACAATCTTTGCATGGAGAAAGCGTAATGTAGAGCGTTGCATCGCTGCAGTCGTTGGTAGATCGGGCAACTTTGAGTATTGCATTAGCTTCTGCATGAAGCACATACCAATGAGTTTGGCCAAGATCATTTTCGCAGCTGTTTTCAAAGCCGGCTGGAGTGCCGTTATATCCGTCAGAAATAATACGGCCGTCACGAACTATCAAGGCACCTACTTTTTTACGTACACAATGAGATAATTCTGCCCATGTGTTTGCCATTCGTAAATAAGCTTTGTCGTATCTGTTCTGTTTTGCTTCGATCATAGATTTCTGTTGCTGTGGACAAAGGTATTCAACTCAGCGTAAATTTGTATCCAACACCTCTAACTGAGTGAAAATAAATTGGGTTTTTGGGATCGGATTCAAAAAGCTTTCGAAAATTGAGGATATAATTGTCTATGGTTCGGCTTGTAGGGAACTGTTCACTGGTCCAAAGTGAATTCAGAAGTGAATCGCGGGATACAACTTCTCCTTCATGTCTTATGAAATAGTCAAGTAATTCAATTTCTCGTTTCGACAAGAAAACTTTCTCATTGGTAAGCATATTTTCCACTTCAAAGGAGGTGAAATCGATGCGCTGAGAGCCAATGGTAAATTGGTCTATGCTCTTTTTTGATTGGGGTACCAAAATCAGATTTTTAACGCGAAGCAAGAGCTCTTCCAGGTCGAAAGGTTTTGGTAAATAGTCGTTTGCACCAATTTTTAATCCTGCTATGCGGTCAACTGTTGAGCCTTTAGCGGAAAGAAAGAGGATTGGAATGTTTGAATGTTGACGGTAAGCCCGACAGATATCTATGCCACTTACTTCCGGAAGCATCAGGTCCAGGATAACCAAATGATAGTGATTAAGCGAATCGGCCAGCTCTAATGCCTTTCTCCCATTGGAAATTACGGTTACCTGATACGACTCAAGTTCAAGGTTCAGCTGCAGCATTTCACTGATACTTTCTTCATCTTCAATTACTAGTATATGCTGCATAAATTAAATTCTTTGAGTATTGCTTTATTTTTTGATTAGAACAATGTAAATTTGGTTCTTGAGCTAAAACTATAAAATTAAAAACTATGAAAGGAAAACTACTCTCCACGGGTCTGTTTTTAGCATTTTTTTGTTTGTCGGGCTTTTCGCAGGAACTAACTGCAGTGAAAAGAACGCTAACAGTGCTTAAAACAACTCCAACCTTAGAACTGACCCCGCCGAATATGGAACCTGTCAGGGCTGAAGATGAAATTAATGACAGAAATGGAATGCTGTATCGTATTGGTGTTTACGGTTACACAGATATTACAACAGAAAACCAGGGTACCTGGGTAACAACTGCTGACGGAAGTAAAGTTTGGCAATTGAATGTTAAATTTAGCGGCGCAGAAGCACTATCTTTTTTGTTCGAAACATTCAAAATTTACGGAGGAACTACTGTAGATGTTTTCGCAACAGACGGTAAGCGTTTGCACAAAACATTAACTTCAGCCGACGTTTTGGATCATTTCCAGCAAAATATTGCTTTGTGTTTTGGAGACGAAATGACGTTGCAAATTAGTGAACCTGCAGGAACTCAGGCTTCTGAAATTAAAATTGACCGGGTTGTTTATAACTACCGTTCAACAGGAAATCCGAATGTAGAGAAAGATTTTGATGATTCTGAATCATGTGAAGTCAATGTAAATTGTACTCCTGTTGGAGACTCATGGCAAGAAGAAAAAAGAGGTGTCGCGCGTATTTATGTAGTTGACGGTTCAGGTGCCGGATGGTGTTCAGGAAGTTTAATGAATAACACCGCTCAAAACTGTAAACCATTGTTTTTAACTGCTTTGCACTGTGGCGTGAGCACATCGGCATCTAATTCGAACCAATGGCGTTTTTATTTCCGATATGAATCTCCTAACTGTACAAATCCTGGTTCTGCCGGAACATTGGATGATTATTACATTACGGGATGCGTGCGTTTGGCAAATTCGAATGATGGCGGAGGTGATTCCGGGTCAGATTTCTTACTAGTTCAATTGGGAACTTTGGCAAACGAATCAACAACAGTTACAACATTAAAAACCGCAAATTTCAATGCTTATTGGAATGGATGGGACGCAAATACTACAGCAACCACAGGTGGTGCAGGTATTCATCATCCGGCAGGAGATATAAAAAAGATCTCAACTTTTACCGGTTCTACTACTTCTACAGGGTGGAACGGAAATGGATTGCAATCGCACTGGAGACTAACATGGACAAGTAATGCAAACGGATATGGTGTAACAGAAGGAGGATCTTCCGGATCTCCTTTATTCAATAATGCAGGAAGACAAATTGGTACTTTAACAGGAGGCGGATCATATTGTACGGCGCAAACTGCACAAGATTATTATGGTAAAATGTCGTACCACTGGACTTCTAACGGAACACCTGCAAACGAGCAATTGAAAACGTACCTTGATCCGGGAAATACAGGATTATTGGTTTTGGATGGATCGGCAAATCCATGTGTGGTAGTTTCGAGTCCGCCGGTTGCAGATTTCAGTGCGAACCAAACAACGGTTAGCACAGGAGCAACCGTACAGTTCTCAGATCTTTCAACAAACTCACCAACTTCATGGGCGTGGAGCATTACACCGGGAACAGGATGGTCTTACGCAGGTGGTACAACTGCTGCTTCGCAAAATCCACAAGTTACTTTTACAACGAACGGACAATACACGGTTGCTTTAACTGCAACGAACGCATTCGGATCAGATACCGAAACAAAAACAAATTACATAACAGTTACAACTGCAACTGCTCCTTGTACTGCAAGTTCTGACGATTGTGATGAGTTCATCAAAACAATTACACTTGCTACAATTAACAATACCACAGCTTGTACAAACTACACATTGTACCCCGGTGCCACGTTAACAAATGGCCAGCAATACACGCTTACATTTATTCCGCAGATTGGAAATACAGCAGGCAATTACTATATTGATGATCAGTTTGCTGTATGGATCGATTACAACCACGATTTAGACTTTGATGATGCTGGTGAGCAGGTTGCTCTAAGTACAGCAACAGCTTCAGGTTTCACAAATTCATTCACATTTACTGTACCGGCTAATGCATCTATTGGGCAGGTAGTAATGCGTTGTCGTTTGCACTACTCAGGAACTGATGTTAACGAAGGAACGGTCACACCATGTGGAACTGCAACTTATGGGGAAGTGGAAGATTACACGCTTACGCTTGCAGCACCTTCAACAAGCAACATTTCTTTAACTTGCGGTGGAATGCAGACAATTACAGCAAGTACCGGTGGAACTACTGTTCCGAATGAGGTATCAACTGCAACGGTTTCTACAACTTGTGGTTCAGGCGGACTTCAGGTTTCCCAAAATCCAACTGCTGGAACAGCTTTAAACAACGGAGCAAATGTGATAACAATCACAGCGGTTGATAACTGTGGGAATAGTCAGACTTGTACAACTACCATTAATTACATCAACGATCTTGGAGTTGACGAATTGGGGATTTTCGGTGCAGTTGCCGTTTACCCGAATCCGGTATTGTCAACCTTGTCAATTGATTTGACTTCAGTTGCTGCAGGAAATGTACAGGTAGAGCTACTTGACATTACAGGTAAATTGTTAGCTGTGCAAACAAATGTTCAGGGATCTGTTGCTCAGTTCGATATTTCGAGTTTCGCAAAAGGAATGTACCAGGTAAGAATGACTTCCGGTCAATCTATGAAAACATCACGAGTAGTAAAACTCTAATCGTTAATAACTAAAGAAATCCCCTTCTGAATCAATCGGAAGGGGATTTTTTGTTTTGAATAAGTATTTTAGCAGTTGTCATAAGAAATACCGGGTGAAGAAAAGAATCATAGTAAGTGTAATAAACGACTTGAATACCGATCAGCGCGTACATAAAATGTGTTTGTTCATGGTAAAGCAAGGCTATGATGTACTGTTGGCTGGAAGAAGGATGAAAACCAGTTTTCCAATTGAAGAAAGACCTTATGCTACAAAGCGCATGAAACTTTTAGCTGAGAAAGGGCCTTTGTTTTATGCATTTTTCAATTTTCGGTTGTTTTTCTTCCTGCTTTTTAAACGTGCTGATATCTTCGTTTCGAATGATCTGGATACTTTACTGCCAAACGTGCTGGTTTCCCGTTTAAAAAGGAAACCATTGGTCTATGATTCACATGAGTATTTTACCGAGGTTCCGGAATTGATAAACCGGCCAAAAGTGCAGCATATTTGGGAACGTATTGAACGTTATTGCATGAAACATGTGAAACAGGCCATTACCGTGAATCAATCTATTCAGCAACGATACGAAGAAAAATACAAGGTTCCTTTTTTAGTTGTGAGAAATGTCTCGCCACTTTATAAGCCAACAACGACCATTTCCCGACAGGAACTGGATTTACCGGAAAGCATTCCGATTCTGATCATGCAGGGAGCCGGCTTAAATGTAGATCGTGGAGTAGAAGAAGCCATCCGTACCATGGAGTTTGTTGAGAAGGCAATTCTCATTCTTGTTGGGGATGGCGATATCATTCCCGCTATGAAAAAACTGGTGGAGGAGAACAATTGGTCGGAGAAAGTGCGCTTTTTCGGAAAACGTCCGTACCAGGAACTCATGCAGTTTACGCAGGTTGCGACACTTGGACTGAGCTTTGACCAGCCTACAAACCCGAATTATTTGTTTTCGCTTCCCAATAAAGTATTCGATTATATTCATACGCAAACACCCATTTTATGCTCAAATGTGATTGAGGTAAAACGAATTGTGGAGCATTACGATTTGGGTGAAGTGGTTTTTGATTTCGAACCAAAAGCTTTGGCAGATCAAATTTCAGCTGTTTTGGCAGATGAGGTGAAAATAAATCGCTGGAAAGCCAATTGTCTCAAAACAGCCGAAATAGAACAATGGGGTTTTGAAGTACAAAAACTGGAAGTTTTTTACCCGAAACAATGATGCAGAAAAGAATACATATTGTGTCGTTCGACGTTCCATTTTCTCCCGATTACGGAGGAGTTTTGGATGTATATCTTCGTGCAAGAGCCTTGAAACTGGCCGGGTTTTATGTTGTGATTCATGCTTTTGAATACGGGCGGGGTAAAATGGCACCCGACAATAATATATGTGATGAGGTTCATTATTACGAACGTCGCGGAAAGCTTTCATCTTTAAGTGTAAAACCTTACATAGTGAATTCCAGGAAGAATAAGTTGTTGCTTAAGAATTTGCTAAAGTCTGACGGCCCAATAATTCTTGAAGGCGAGCATTGTACTTCGTTTATTCATGAGCTTGAGCAAGCCGGTAAGCGTTTTGTCGTTCGTGCACATAACGTGGAATGGCAGTATTACAACGAATTGGCAAATCACGCCGACACCCTTTTTAAGAAAACTTATTACCGCACAGAATCAAGGCGTTTAAAACATCACGAACATCATTTGTTTAATGCGCATTTACTTTGCATATCCGAGGAAGATCAAAGCTATTTTGAGCAGAAAGGTGTAAAAACTTCTTTGGTGTTTCCGCCTTTATTTTTCGATGATGTTTCGCATGAAATGAAGGATTATGCGTTGTTCCACGGAAATTTATCTGTAGCCGAAAATATCGAAGCAGTGCGAATGATATTAAAAGAGTTAAGGGCGAATAAGCCAGCAAGAGAAGTGGTTTTTGCCGGCAAGAACCCTTCTGCCGAATTAATGCGGGAAATTCACGACGCTGGCTTCAGATACATTGTAAATCCGGATAATGCAGAAATGCAAAAGTTGATTTTTGAAGCACGTACTCATTTGTGTATCGGTTTTCAACGATCAGGACTGAAAATGAAACTCCTTCGCGCCCTTGAGACCGGCCGCCAGGTGATTACTACTCCTGAAATGCTTCATGGAACACAATTGCATTCATTTTGTATAATCTGGGATGAAAACCACTCTCTAACTCAGTTGATAGATGGATTGGAACCATTTACAGAAGAATCACGAAATCTCCGTTTGTTAAAACTGAAACAGCTATTCGCTCCGGAAAGCTACGTTCGGATTATCGAAGAAACGTTGTTTAATTAGGAATCTGAAATCAATATTACTCTCCGAATAAGGGCTGAAACGGATCGAAATTATGCATTGTCTCTAAAGGTTTCAATTTGCCGTCTTCCACTTTTACAACGCGACCCGGGAATTTCTCAATCATCGACATATCATGAGTTGCCATAACAACCGCAGCATTTGCTTCTTTGGCAACCGCGATCATCAGTTTCATGATTTCTGTTGAAGTATCCGGATCTAAATTTCCGGTTGGCTCGTCGGCCAGGATTAGTTTCGGGTGATTTAATAATGCGCGGGCAATGGCAACACGCTGCTGTTCTCCGCCCGATAATTGATGCGGTTTAACCGATGCTTTTCCGTCTAATCCAACAAGCGATAAAACTTCGTTAGACCTTTGTTTCATTGCTTTTTTATCCGTCCACCCAGTGGCTTTCAGAACAAATAGCAGATTGTCTTCTAAGGAACGATCCATTAACAACTGGAAGTCCTGGAAAACAACGCCCAATTGTCGACGCAGTTTAGGAATCGAACGGCGATTCATTTTGGTGATATCGAAACCAGCCACAGTGCCAGTTCCGTTTGTAAGCTCCAATTCACCGTAGAGAATCTTCAGCAAACTACTCTTTCCGCTTCCTG
>CBFGMW010000128.1:0-6747 GCA_965649925.1 uncultured Fluviicola sp. | reverse complement strand
TGAAAAAAGGTAAACAAAGTAACTATTCGCTAAAATGTGTTGCGGTGAATAAAGTTCTTAATTAACGCATTTTATGCGGTGAATGTTTTATAATCCGGTGAATAATGGTTACTTTCGTTGTAAAAATTACGGGAAATGAGTCGTTATTTATATCAAAGAAAAGATTGGCCCAATTTCTATTGGGATCCGGCAGAATTTTTTTCTGTGGTTTCTGACGTCCGTAATTTACAGGGACGGCTCATGGGGCAAATGGAAGCTCTTGGTTTCTCAATGCGTGAAAGCGCCATGTTCGAGTCAATGTCTTTGGAGGTTCTGAAATCTGCTGAAATAGAAGGAGAATTGTACAAGCCGGAAGAAGTTCGTTCGTCTGTTGCAAGAAAACTTGGTTTAGATAACTATCAGGAGGTTGAATCGTCCAGGGAAGTAGATGGAGTAGTAGAAATGATGGTTGATGCCGTTGTCAATTGCTTTGAACCATTAACCGAGGAACGCTTGTTCGGATGGCATGCAGCTTTATTTCCTACAGGAAGAACCGGAATGTACAAAATAGATGTTGGAACCTGGCGAGTAGATTCTACAGGGCCAATGCAAGTTGTTTCCGGAGCAATGGGGCGTGAAAGAGTTCATTTTCAAGCACCATCATCGGATCTTGTCCCGGATGAAATGGAAGCTTTTCTACTTTGGTTTAATACAGATCATCCGAAATTGGATTTGGTTCTAAAAGCGGCTGTTGCTCATTTGTGGTTTTTAACCGTTCACCCGTTCGAAGATGGTAACGGAAGAATAGCTCGTGCTTTAACGGATATGCTGCTTGCACGCTCAGATAAAAGTACGCAGCAATTCTATAGTCTTTCAGCACAATTGCGAAAAGAACGAAATGCATATTATCGTTTGTTGGAAGAAACTCAAAAAGGAGATCTGGATGTAACAGAATGGCTCTTCTGGTTTTTGCGCTGCTTTGAAAAAGCCCTGGATGCGACCAGAGATGTACTGAAAGTCACGCTTCAAAAAGCAGATTTCTGGAAAGAACACACCCAAACACTTTTTAACGAACGTCAGCTCAAAATGCTGAATGCCCTTCACGATGGATTTGAGGGGAATCTCACTTCTTCCAAATTGGCGAAAATGTGTAAATGTTCTTCCGATACCGCGCTTCGTGATTTGAATGACCTGCTTGCAAAAAATGTTTTGGTAAAAGACGAATCAGGAGGTAGAAGTACGAATTATTTATTGAAGAAAAACTAGTTTGAAATTATTGCTGTGTTGAGGGTGTAATAAACTAAAATAGCTTTACTTTGCAGCCAAATTATGGAATATTATAAGAAACATGTACTAAACATAATAGTATTACGTTTCATGAAAACCGAACTGCCCGAATTTATTCAACTGATCCAGTGGTTCTTTTACATGCTGATTATTCTAAATAATTACCTATAGAATGGAATTTGAGCATAGTCAAAAAAAGATAGTTATTGTATTTGGGACAAGACCTGAAATTATTAAGGTTGCACCGTTAATTCAGTTGATCAAAAAATCGATTCTACGTGACAATTTAATTGTAATAAATACTAGTCAGCATACTGATTTGCTGAAAGGTCAATTGGATTTTTGGGAAATACAACCCGATTTTAAACTGTCAGTTTCAAATTCGGATGGAAACCTGGCTTCACTCCTTGGAAAGACAATTATTCAGCTTCAGGAATGTATAAATTCTTTATCCGAAGTAGGCTATATTATCACACAGGGTGATACAAATACCTCACTTGCCTGTGCTCAAATCGCTTTTCTAAATCGGATCAAATTACTGCACATTGAAGCTGGTTTGAGATCCTTTGATTTTGGGAACCATTTTCCGGAAGAATTTAACAGACGGGTGGTTTCATTAGCGGCATTTCACCATTTTTCACCAACCAAAACTGCTTATCAGAATCTTATTCAGGAAGGAATTCCAGAATCTGCAATAACTATAACCGGAAATACGGGAATTGATGCTCTTGAATATGTTAAGGAAATATCCGAAACCGTTTCAGAAAAAAAACAAGTACTCATAACATTACATAGAAGAGAGCAGTTAGAAAGTAACTGCAGAAAGCTGGTGAAAATTGTAATTCAACTGGCCAAAAGTTATCCTGAAATGAGTTTTAAATGGGTAATCCATCCAAATAATTCGCCTAAAAACTACATTGAGGTGATTCCTGATAACCTCATTTTTGTTGATCCTTTATCTTACAAAGAGTTTGTGAATTGTTACAGATTTGCAAAAATGGTGATAACTGATTCCGGAGGAGTAGTAGAAGAAGCAACCTATTTCGGTACTCCGGTTATTGCATTTCGTGATGTTTCCGAACGATTAGAGCCTATGGATGAACATTATCCTATGTTGGTAACCACCGAAACCATGCATATACTTGCTTTTTTTGAAAAACAGATAAAAAATAATTCACAAAAGCCGTTTTTGTATGGTAACGGAAATGCATCGAACCAAATCTTAAAATGGCTCTTTGAAAATATGGGTTACAACCAGTTCGATTCAATCATTATCGGTGGAGGACCAGCCGGAACTGGAATTCTTCTGAAAACATTAAAGGACGGAAAATTAGAACGGTTTAATGATCACAAAGTTGCAGTAATTGAGCAAACTGAATCATTAGTAGTTGGAAATTTGACTAGCTATAACATCAATAGCGACACGCTTTCCAATGTTTTTCTGGAATGTTTGGAAGGTGAGACTGCTAGCATCCTTCAATTGGATTCAATTCAGGAAGAAATTAAACACATTCAATCGTACAGCGGGAAAGCTATTCCGTTGAAAAAACTGAAACACTATTTTCGACAATTAGGAAAGGTATTTCAGGAAACGTTGGAAAAGAATCGTGATTGTACCTTCTTTATGAATTCTTCAGTAACTAAAATTGTCCGGTTAGATTCTGAGAAATATCTGGTTTACATGTCCAATCAGGATCAACCGCTAATAACAAATAATCTTGTACTGGCGCTCGGTGGAAAACACAAGCAAATTGAACCTGGTTTTACAATAAACAACCTGTTAATCAGTGATTATAATCAGAAACTGTTAGATTCTGATCTGGTTCTCCAGAACGAGTTCACGGAAGCTAAGCTGAAAAAACTAAATCGTAAATCAAAAATTGTTATTCTGGGAGGAAGCCATAGTGCTTTCTCTTGTGCTCATCGACTCATCGTTCAATTTGGTGAGAACTTTTTTGAAAATGAAAACATCGAAATTTGGTGTAGAAAAGCTCCGAAGATATTTTATAACAGCCGGGAAGAAGCATTATTGTCCGGGTACAGCGATTTTTCTGAGTCTGATATTTGTCCGGTTACTAAGCGCGTTTACAGATTGGCCGGATTAAGAATGGATGGGAGATCGCTTTATCTTAAGATGATCGGATTAGATAAATTATCAGCCATAAAATCGGTAAAACTTAAACTGTTATCTGAGTTCGGGAACGAACTGGAAAAAAGTTTAAAAGAAGCTGATTTGATTATATCGGCTTTAGGGTATACAATGAATATGATTCCCGGCTTTTCTCAAAACGGTGAAAGACTCAACTTTTATGGAAGGTCAACCGGTATTTGGGTTAATGAAAAATGCCAGGTTCTTGATGAAAATGGAGAAATCTTCCCGAATTTGTATGCTACAGGAATGGCAACAGGATTTATTCCATCAGGCGAATTGGGTGGTGAATCTACATTCACAGGCCAAACCAATGGTGTTTGGTATTATCAGAATGTTATCGCAGAAATGATTTTGTCTGACTTATTTGACACTTATAATGAAACTAAAAAACATGCGTAAATGAATTGGGAAACATATATTGCACTTGGAGATAGCATAACATTCGGAGCGCGAACTTATTTGAGTTATCCGGAAAGAATTGGGAGCAATCTGAAAAATACATTGACAAAAGACTGGAATGTCATTAATATTTCGCAAAATGGTTTCCGGGTAATTGATTTAATTCGATTACTTGATAAAGACTATGCTTACTTATCTGGCATAAAAGCGGGGGTAACTACCATCTTGATTGGAACTAACGATGCCAAGACCGGGACTTCCGAAGATGATTTTAAACTGGTATATGATTTACTGGTTTTAAAGGCGAAATTATTTACGCAGAACGGTAATGTCATTCTAATTGAAATTCCTGAATTTCCTGTAGGAATTATGTATCCATACAATTTTGAAATGAATGGATCGATCTCTGTTTTTAATGGTGTTATTCGTGATTTGGCAGCCAGTCACGGTATCCGGTCTTTCCGGTTTCAGCTGGATGCTTGTGATTTTACTGACGGAGTGCATTTGAATAATAGTGGAGTAGCAGCTTGTTCCGGTCAGTTGAGTGATTTTATATTGAAGGATAAAGGAATTTAATTGGCTAGAATCGTTTTTATTACCTCGAGATTTCCGTTTCCGGCAGAGAAGGGCGACCAATTACGCGCTTATTTCCAGATTTTGGATTTAGCCCGGAATCATGAATTACATGTAATAAGTATAAACGAAACAGATATCTCAGAATCTCAACGGGCTGCCTTGTCAAACTGTGCATCGGTTTCGGTATTTCAAATTTCCAAAATGAAAAGAATCTTTAGTCTATTTAAAGCTTTTTTTACAAAGATTCCGTTTCAAATTGGTTATTTCTTCGATTCGAGAATAAAACAAAAAGTTGAGCAAAAGATCCGTGAAATACGGCCCGAATTTATTCATTGTCACCTGATCCGCTGTTCTGAATACGTTAAAGACCTGCATGGAATTTCAAAATCTTTGGATTTTATGGATGCCTTTTCGCTGGGTATGGAAAAACGCAGGGGTATCACAGAAAACATTTTGAAACGCTGGGTTTTTGGATTAGAATCCAGTAGATTAAAAATGTATGAAACACAAATGTTTTCTGTTTTCGATAGCTTTTGTGTTATTTCTGATCAGGACAGAAATGAATTAATCGGAAATGGTACAAAAACGTTCGAGGTAGTTCCGAACGGAGTAGATTTTTCAGTGTTTTTTCCGAAGGAAACCAGCAAGAAGTATGACCTATGTTTTATGGGGAATATCGCTTATCCTCCTAATGCTGAAGCGGTGCGGTTTTTAGTTGAAAAAATATTTCCGGCATTACTACTAATCAGACCAAATACAAGCTTGTTAATTGCAGGGGCAAATCCGCCAGAATTTATTCGCGGTTATGCCGGAAAGAACATTACAGTTCAAAGTTATTTCGAAGATATCAGTGATGCAATTGCTGAATCCAGAGTTTTAATTTCTCCACTTATAATAAGTATCGGTTTAGCGAATAAGATCATTCAGTCAATGGCAATGAAAGTGCCGAATATTGTTTCAGTGAACGCTGCAAAAGCGATTGAAGCAAAAGATGGGGGTGAACTTTTAATTGCCGACTCAATTGCTGAATATGTAACTAAAATTTTCCGGTTACTCAATGACCCTGAAATGTACGAAATGCTCTCGGAAAATGCTTTTCACTTTGTAAAGGAACAGTACAACTGGGAAGTAGTGAATAATAAATTGGAAAAGGTGATTGTTGGTGAATATCAGAATAAGAACAACTAAATTTGAGGAATCAAAAAAAGCTCAAATGAAGTTTATCACCGACCGTTTACCTGAAAACAACAACAAACGCTGGTGGATTGTAATCTTGTACAATCTGATTCTCTCAGCACTGCTAAGTATACTATCTATTTATGTTATTTCAGAATACGGCCTTGCGCTGTTTTTTGTTCTGCCATTTATATCCGGATTTTTCCCGGTTTGGTTATATACTTCCAAAAACAAAAAAATGAGAGGTTCTGAAGCTATTGGATTAGGATCGGCTTCCTTGTTTTTTCATCTTTTGTTTCTTATGCTTTTTGCAATGGAAGGGCTGATTTGTATCATTATGGCTTTGCCGATCTTATTACTGTTAACCATTGCCGGTGCCGGAATCGCAAATGAAATCAGAAAGCATCAACGAATTAATCTTCGCAACAGTAATAAACCCTTACTGGGAATAATAGGATTGTTTCCTGTGTTATTGATAACTGATAAATACAATGAACCGGATTTGACACGAGTTACAACTTCTATTGTGATAGATGCAACTCCGGAAAAAGTTTGGGAAAATGTTGTTGAATTTCCTCAGTTGTTGGAACCCGACGAAATGATTTTCAAAGCTGGAATTGCATACCCGATCAACGCTAAAATTAACGGAAAAGGAGTAGGATCAATCCGCTATTGTAATTTTACAACCGGAAGTTTTGTGGAGCCGATCACAACGTGGAATGAACCTGAACTACTTGCTTTTAGCGTTAAAGAACAACCGGCACCGATGAAAGAGCTGAGTTTTTGGGATATTGATGCACCACATTTACATGACTATTTTGTTTCAAAAAAGGGCCAGTTCAAATTAACTGCATTGCCAAACGGAAAAACAAAACTGGAAGGAACAACATGGTATTATCACGACATTAAACCTTCGTTTTACTGGAGTTTTTGGAGCGAATACATTGTGCATAAAATACATATGCGTGTATTGAAGCACATTAAAACAAACGCAGAACGAAAATGAAAATACGAATTATCTATTTCTTTTCCTTACTCTGTTTCGTTCTTCTAGCCTCTGTGCAATGCGGTGAAAAAATGGAACGAAGCCCTTTGAAATGTGCAGAGATCTGTCTTCGAACGGAACTTATTAAGATTAACGCGGCAAAAGACCAAGTAGAAGTGAATGTTGTGCTTAA
>CBFGMW010000127.1:0-6805 GCA_965649925.1 uncultured Fluviicola sp. | reverse complement strand
GCAGCTCCGTCATCCTGTTTTGGTAAAGAAGTAGAAATTGTACTGAATCCAGAATAAGGATACACAGTTAAAGTTCCCGGTTTCTCTTTAAATCCGTCAACGTAACAAAACACACCGGATCCGGAAACGAATCCGTGAGAAAGATCTAAAAAGCTTGTACGCACCGACAATTCGAAAGCATACACTTCGTACTTCACTTTCACCTGTTTTGCTTTTCCTTTCGCAATTTTCCAGGCATTTTTACTCGTTTTGGAAACTTTCAGCTCTGTTCCTTTCTCATCATAGGCTTTCACCATATTTACGTTCTTGGAAAACTCGCGAACCAAATAAGAACCTGGTGCCCATACCGGCAGTTTTATAGTCAATTCCGTTTGTTTGAAATTGTTCAACTCCATTTCCACCTCATAATAGTGATTTTGAGGTTTTGTCATTCTTAAATGATAATCAACTGATTGGGAAAAGCTGTAAGAAGTAAGAAAAAAAGTAAGGATAAGTGCTATTCTCATTGTAAAGTATTTCTCCTCAAATATACCTATAATCTAATATATCAGGTTGTTTGATAACGGATAATACTTTAGTCTTCGCTAAATAAATAGTTGGGATGCGATGCATTATTTCCCGGTTATTTACACCCAGATCCAATCGAATAAATCTGGCTTACAACTGCTGATACTCCCACTTCGGGTTTCCTTTCACTCCGGAATTGTTGTAGAAATCAATAAAGTGAAGTTTGTAATGCAATCCGTCGCGATCTTCAATGACATAGTTCTTTTCGGAATGAACGATGTAAATTGTTCCGTCGAATTCCTTCCATTCGTAGCCGATAGTATTCACGGCGCTGGTAAATGAATAATTCGGAATGTCGTCGAAAGAAATATCTGAGAACACAGAAACTCCGTCGTAAACAGAACGTGTACCGGAATGATTCAGTAAACAGCCTGTCACCAGGTAAGTTGTAAGTTCAGGCTCATAAAACACATGAACGTACTGAGTGAAAACCAGGTCCCAATCGGCTTTGGGCGGCTCAATCATGACTGTCGATGAAGTGGTAAATGATAAAAATGCGAAGTTATAAGTATCGTCTTTGTCAATGGTCAGAGTTGTTAATCCGGTTCCGTTCAGAGCAGCAAATTTTACATGGTATGAATCCTGGTCTACCGATTCAAAGACAATTTTTCGAAATCCCTGGTGAATACCGTTTTCATTGTAACCGCGATCGAGAATGTAAACGTGATTGGTTTCCTCCCATTCGCCAACGGCAGTGGAATCCAGGTTTCCGGATGGTTCATCCCAACTTCTTCCTGCCATAAATCCAAGCGTATCTGTAACAGCATCAAAATCGGTTTCTTCTGTGTCAAAAGCATACATGGCTTTCGATCCGTTCAAAATAATGTGATTTCCATCCGGAGTTGCTTCAAAACCAAGATCCCAGGCAGATTTCAAATTCTTGCCCACAACCGTATTCGTTTTCAGATCATAATAAATCTGGTATTTGTAATTCGATTCCATGTTCACAGCAGTTGTAATTACACTTCCCGAATCGTGTTTTGGAACCGGTAATTCACCTTTTTTACAGCTTGCTGCAAACAAAACGAAAAGAACTAAGATCAACGAATATTTCATTTTGCGCGGGTTGTAAGGTTAATATCCAGTTTCACGAAGAACGTTCTTCCCATAGCCAATGGAATAGTACTGGAAGAACTTGAATGAGCACTTCCGGCGGTAGTTCCTGAAATGCTTTTCACATTGAAAATGTTTTTACTTCCAATCACAAACATCACTCTTTTCTTGTAAAACGATTTGGAAACGGAACAATCCATCATGTGATAGTCGGAAACTGTAGTTGTTAGAAGCTGGCTGTTTTCATCCAATGTAAAACCAGGTGTGACACCCGTGTATTTGTAAAAGACAGAAAACACGACTGCCTGTTTTGTCCAGGCGTATTGCAGATTCAATCTTCCTTCCGGAGAATAAGTAAATACTTTTGAGTCGAATGTTTCTGACAACTCGTTGTATCTTCCGACATACGAACCGCCCAATGATGTAGTCAGATTTTTCCAGGACATTTCTGCCTGTAGCTGGATACCTAACGATTTATAACGACTCAAATTGAAATACGAATATTCGGTTGAAGTAACCTGGACCAACGAAATCAGATTCTCAATCGTATTGTAGAAATAACTGTTCTCGAATTTCCACTGTGTTTTCTTCCAGGTAAAACGCGTGTTATAAGAAGTCGAAAAATTATGCGAACTCTCTGCTTTCAAATCCGGATTTCCCTGGATATTGTGATTAATATCCACAAAGTAGAAATACAAATCTTTTAAAGAAGGAGCTCTGAATCATCTTGCATAAGACGCACGAATGGAAGAATGTTTTCCAACATCCAGTTTCGCATTAAACGATGGAATGAGCGGTGTTTTATAAGCGGTATTGTACATGGCACGAATTCCCGGGCGAAGGATCAATTTCTCAAATGGTTTATACTCGGCGCTGGCAAAAACGGCATAATCGCCAATTTCCTGGCTGCCGTCTTTAATTCGAATCCCAAGTCCGGTTTCATGCTGAAGATCATACCCTATTTCACCGTTGATTTTGCTGTTCGAATAAGCAGTTGCATAACTTCCGCGTGCAGTAAAATTCAGGAATTTAGAGGTATCCTGATCGCTCGGAGTTGCGGTTAAATTTTGATCGAGCGTTGTCAAGTCTTTGATAAATGTATTTTTGATCCGCTGATAATAATTGTAAGCGAAAATAACGTTTACAGAACCATTCGGAACTATTTTACCATTCAGCGTTACCGAATTACTTAATCGATTGGTTGTATAATAATCATCAAACGCAGTTTCGAAATAAGGAGCACGGGGCATTCCGCGATTCATAATCTGTTCGTAGAAATAATCGGATGTTAAACCAAGCCGCAGGTTTTTGATCTTTCTCCCGGCAAAGAATGTAGCAAAATACTGCTCTTTCGGTTTCCAGTCTTTTACACGGTTCGAATCAGCCAGCACCTCTTTTTCAATCAAAAAAGGCTGATCAGCCGTCTTCCAGCCATCGAAATAGTTCCTTCCTCCTAACAGGGAAAAAGTGTATTTGCTGGTTGAATGTGCCAATCGTCCCGAAAAATTATATTGTCCGCCGCTTTCGTAATACGAAGAAACAGATACTGACGAACTCGGTTTTTGAAATTTCTTTGTTATGATGTTGATTGTTCCTGCAAGTGCATCTGTTCCGTAATTCACAGAAAGCGGGCCTTCCACAATTTCAATTCGCTCAACATTGTTCATATTGATCTGCGAAATGTCGACATTTCCATTCACGCGTCCGGTTACAGCAACTCCGTCGATTAGGATTTTGACATTTTGTCCTGAAATCCCCTGCAGGCTCATGCTGCTTCCAAGAATATTGTCTTGCGACAAACGAATATTCATTTGGTTTGAGAGCACATCTTTGAGATTCTGTGCACCCATTTGATCAATCGTTTTGCGATCAATCACTTTGATTTTCTGAACTGCTTTTTCGGCAGTTCCCAAAGTGTATTGAGCAGTAATAACTACTTCGTCAATTGTACCGGATTTCGTTTCGATTTGAAATGTCCTGGTTTCGGTGAAGGAATAAGTTGTTTTGAACGTTTCGAAGGAATTATGGCTGATTGCGATTTCAAATTCTGCACAAACCTGATCGGAAGGAAGTAAAACAATTCCTTTTTTATCGGATTGATAAGTCTGTATTTCACCGGAAGCAATACATCGAAGGCTGATCCGGGCGTTTTCAACCGGAGTTTTCAGATCAGAATCAACAACCTTGATTTCCTGACCAAACGACCAAATCACACTTCCAAGAAAAGCAACAAGTGAAATACAGAATCTCATTGGGTTTTATTTTTTAACTACGTATGAATCAATGGTAGATTTGATTTTCGTTGAAGCATCAGCAGATACATACTTCGAAGGGTCAGAATTAGCATCAGCCAGGTCGAACAAAGCTTCGAACAGCAATTTGTCGTTTACTTTCTTGGTTAAAGTCAAACCACTTGCATTCGTTTTGTAAACTTCATCCCATACCTTACGAACGTCTGCCCAGTATTTAGCGGTTTTGTTCCAGTAATCGATGGCAGGTTGTGCCGTATAATTTCCTTTGGTAAATTTCTCTACTCCTTTTTCCCAGCACAACAATTTGTCTACACCGTCTTTGCGCAAAATTTTCTCATTGTCTTGTTCGAATGTCCAGCCTGTTGCCGTGATCTCAACGTGTGAATGGCGTTTCAAAACATTGTAATCACTTCTTTTTGTAAACTCACGACGAGGGAGCGGAGCATCAGCAACACTTTCCCAGTAGTGTCTTCCATCAGCATGAATCCATGTTCCGTAACCTTCATAGCGTGGAGAATCATCTACCTGATATACTTTTTGAGTCCAGGTCCCTTTCACGCGTTCCATAGGAATTTTCTCCTGAATCCACTCATTGTCTTTGTAAAAAGAAAGCACCGATGTTGCTTCAAATATCCAGTCCTGCCGCCAGTGTTTGATGATCATTGAATCACTCACGATCAACAAATGCTGCAATACAATTTTCTTGTCCGATTCCTCAACAATTGTTACATACTCAATTCCTTCGTCGAATTTACGATCATGGTACTTGTAACTGGTATCGGGCGAAAACGTTTCTCCGAACTCAAAGGTCACTTTGTAAATTCCCGCCATTGCTTTAATAGCTTCTTTGTCCTGGTTGAATTTAGCCAGTTCGGTCGGATTCATTTTTACTACCGGAACTGCTGATTTGGTCTGTGCGTTTACTGTGAATGCAAGTACCAGGGTGAACAAAATTGTAATTTTTCTCATAGTTGTTATTTATAATTACAAAATCCAGTATCGCCTTATCAGGCGATACCGGACTTCGGGTGTTGCTTTGTTTTTGAGTTACGGCACTACCAAACGCTGCTGAGTTACGGCACCGTCGAAAGTCATGTTTACAATGTAAACTCCCTGGTTCAGGGCAGATACATCTAAAGTTTGATTGTGAATTCCTTTTGTAGTTTCCAAAGTTGAATTGTAAACCAATTCTCCTGAAAGCGCATACACGGAAACTATTCCTGCAGCTGCATTTTCACCCAGTGTGTAAACCAATGTTGTATTTCCGTTTACAGACGGGTTCGGGTATGTAATGAATGAGAAGTTTGTTTGGCCTAATTCGTTAACGCTTGCGGTACTCATTTTCTCTTTTGTGAAAATAAATTGTCCTGTTCCCGTTCCACCGAAACCAGTGAAAACTACTTTCCAGATATCACCTGCAGTTGTGCTTACGAAGAATACCAAATCATCCTGAATAACCCAAGACCCTGAATAGGTTTTCCAATCACTACCAATAATATTGATTTCTTCTGCGTAGGTCTGAGCATACCATTCTTCGTAAGTTGCAGGATCAGAAACACCTGAGACCTGCGATACAGTTACGTTTTTGTTAGACAAAACTCCGGCTAAAGTATATGGTGTCGGAATAAATCCTGTGTATTGTGTAAATAATAAATCCCAGTCGGTAGAAAGCGGCTCTCGATCTAGTGCTGCATTATTTGTTAAAGAGAAGTAACCGAAGTTTTTACCCGGATAATCTGCCTTAACAAGTGTTTGCTCCTGTAAGTTTGAACCATTGATGTCAGCATATTTGAAGTTGTAAACTCCGCTAGCCATAGAAGTAACGATTAGCTTTTTAAACGTTCCGTCAACAAGCTTAATGATGAAGATAGAATCACCGGAAATAACATGGGTATTTACATTGTACATTCCCCAGCCAACATCAAAAGGATCTGTGCTTCCGTTTGTTTGGTCCAAAGCTCCGACAGCCCAGCTATCTTCAGCGTTATATTGCTTTGCCCAGTTTGCAATATCTGAAATATCAACTGCATCCCAATCAGCAATACCACCAAGCGGATAGGTATAAACCTCCATTCCGGTTACCGTGTTTGCGTGGATTGATGTTCCGAAGCCAGATAAATCGAATGCCAGATCCCACTCATTTCTCGGAGCAACCTCCTGGTCATCATTTTCTAAACTGTACCAAACCTGGTTGGCATAACCGGCTCCAAGTGTAACTGTATCTGTTACTACCTGTGCATTCATTTGAAATACTGCTGCAACTGCAAAAGCCGTAAGTAAAATTCGTTTCATTTTGTATGTTTTTGAATTACTAATTAGAATCATTCTAAATAGATTTTGCAAATGTCAGATATGAATGAGGTTTCTGCAATCCCCTCTTCGGTTCATTTATACTACCTGATTATGGGTACGAAGCAATTAATCCTGGATCATGAATCCGGCTTCTACAGCATATTTCGCCAACTCGTAGCTGTGGTTTACGCCTAACTTTCTGTAAATATTTTTCTTGTGCGTATTTACCGTATATAAGCTGATATGGAGCATTTCGGCTACTTCTTTCGGTCGGTTCCCGTTTACCAGCAAACGGATAATTTCTGACTCGCGCTCAGTCAGATCGCCAATGTTTTTAGTTTGCTTCAATGCAATCTCGTTTTCTAAGAGTGCATCGATAATGTCTTCAGAGAAGAATTTTTTATTCAGGGAACAGTTGTAAATGGCTTTATTCAGCTCACTCTCCGAACAGTTTTTCAGTACGTAGTTCTTAATTCCGATTCGAAGCAGGTTATTGATTTGTTCGATTGATTTTTCATGAGAAATTACCAGGATCTGAACCGATGGATAATTCTTTTTTACGCTGTCGATAAAATCAATGGAAAAACAATCATCACAACAATGATCTACAATTAGTACATCGGGAAGTGTGTTTTTGAAAA
>CBFGMW010000126.1:0-6807 GCA_965649925.1 uncultured Fluviicola sp. | reverse complement strand
ACGACAATTGGGTAGTTGAAATATCCAGAGGCCTATTCTCTTCATCTGAAGAAGTTTCGGGTTCAGCGGCAACTGATTCTTCCTTTTCAATAATTGTTTGTTTATCGAGCGATTCGTCCTGGGCTGGTTCGAAAGAAGGTGAAATGGAATATTCCTGCTCCAGCGCTTTAGCTGTTGTTGTATAAATCAATTCATCCAGCAAATCGACTTCAGGTTCCGTCGCAATTGCAGGGACTTCTTCTTCAGTAGTAATTTCTTCATCAGATTCAACAGAAGAAACATCTGTTTTCTCAGCTTCTAGTTGAATATCACTGGTAGCCTGTTCTTCCGTGTGAAGAGGTTCTAAAACTTCTTCCGCTTCAATTATTTTCGTTGGTTCTTCTCTTGATTGCTGAATAGGGTTTATTTCAGATTCATTCTCCTGCAATAAAGCAATAATACGCTCACGTTTTGATAAACGAAAGGCAGTTGATGCTAATGCTTCGTCGAAATACATATTTGCATGTTTCGAGACACAACTCAAATAAAGCAATTGAATTGATTCGGCGTATGGATAAAGCTGCGCCATTTCTTTCAATGCAGAAAGATCTGAAGCTTGTATCAACGCCGGATCAGCAATAAACGAATGGATTTGACTTGCGTTCATTTACCAGTTGGATTGAAGTTTAACAATTACATCCTGAACAATCTGCTGATTGATGGATTCAATCAAACTCTGCTCCACATCTACTAATTGCTGAGATGCAGAATAATCGGCAAAACGTGTCGCGTTGAAACGAATTTCTTCCAACCCTTTTGTAGGTGTTGTAATGATAATCTGAACAGTTACCGTTAATCGGTTCTGAGTGGCCTGATCTCCGTTTTGGATTGCCAATGGCGAAGTGGAGTAGGAGGTCACTGTAGATGAAATGTGCAATGTTGAATCGTTTTCAACTTTTGAAACCAACTTCAGGCGTGTATTGTTTTGAATATTCGTACGCATGGTTTCAGACAGAACTGCTCCGTATGAAGATGGCGCAGTGGCGGTAGAAACCTCAATAGGATTTACGAAAAACGTTTTCCATTCTTTTGGCATCGAGGTGTCTTTTGGATTCATGAAAGATTCCGGCCAACAGCTTGCAAGAAGCAGCAATAGAAAAGAAAATCCGATTAATTTTTTCATCCCTGGATATTGTATTCTTTTATTTTTCGGTACAGTGTTCGTTCTGAAATTCCCAATTCATCGGAGGCATGCTTGCGTCTGCCTTTATGTTTTTCCAATGCACGCTGGATCAACTCTTTTTCCTGATCTTCCAATGAAAGTGATTCTTCTACTTCTTCGTGCAAATCTATGATCTCATCTTCCTGATCATTATTGAAATTTACAATTGGTTCAACGTGTTTCGGAGCCTGGGTAGGTAAAATACGCTGATCTCCGACATGAACATCAGAATACATACGGTTCACCATTTCGCGCTGATCGTTAGAGAGGCTGAAATCTCCCTGGTGGTTCAATAATTCTACTACCAGTTTTTTCAAGTCATTCAAATCCTTTTTCATATCGAAAAGGAACTGGTACATTAACTCGCGTTCGTCTATTTTATTTTCGGAACCGTTTAAAACCATCGGAGTCTGCTCTTTTTCGGCAGGAAGATAGCTTTGTAAAGTCAAACCGTCAATTTCCCTGGCTTGTTCAATAACCGAAAGCTGTTCAACCAGGTTTTTCAGCTGGCGAATGTTTCCCGGCCAGGAATAGCCATTCAGAACGGTTACTGCATCCGGAGTTAATTTAATAGCCGGCATCCGGTATTTATCGGCGAAATCGTTCGCGAATTTTCTGAAAAGAAGGAAAGTGTCCTCGCCGCGCTGACGCAATGGAGGCAGCGAAATAGGAACGGTACTCAGACGATACAATAAATCTTCACGGAATTTCCCCGATTGAATTGCGCGCTGCATATTTTCATTGGTTGCTGCAACTACCCGAACATTTGTTTTAATAACTTTCGAAGAACCAACACGAATAAATTCCCCGGTTTCCAGTACGCGTAATAATCGAACCTGAGTCTGCATAGGAAGTTCTGCAACTTCATCCAGGAAAATGGTTCCTCCGTCAGCGACTTCAAAATATCCTTGCCTGCTTCCGGTTGCACCGGTAAACGAGCCTTTTTCGTGGCCAAATAATTCCGAATCAATGGTTCCTTCCGGAATGGCTCCACAGTTTACAGCAATATATTCGGCATGTTTTCGTGAACTCAACTGATGAATTACCTGCGGGATAATTTCTTTTCCGGTACCGCTTTCACCAGTTACCAATACCGAAATGTCAGTTGGAGCAACTTGCGCAGCTACTTCCAAAGCACGATTCAATAAAGGAGCGTTTCCAATGATCCCAAAACGCTGTTTAATCTGTTGTTCACTGAAAGACATACGCTTAATTTAAAGGTTGAGGAACAATACTTCCCATTAAGGTTGCTGACGTGCAATCTGTAATTTGTACATGTACGTATGTTCCTTTTTCAGCATTTTCTTTAGGGAAAACTACCATGGAATTTCTTTCGTCTCTTCCGCAATAATGCTCTGCAGATCTTTTCGAAGGCCCTTCTACTAACACTTTCGCGATTTTTCCAATCTGGCGTTTGTGAGAAGCTGCTGAGTTCTGTAATTGCAAAGCAATGATTTCCTCCAGGCGTTTTCCTTTTACATTTTCCGGAACGTCGTCATCAAAGCGGCGTTCGGCCAATGTTTTAGGTCGCTCTGAATATTTAAACATGTATGCGAAATCGTAAGCTACTTCTTTCATTAAAGAAACAGTTTCGTCGTGTTCTGCATCTGTTTCACCACAAAATCCGGTGATAATATCTGTTGAAATGGCGCAATCAGGAATAATTTGTTTGATAGCTGCAATTCGCTCCAAATACCATTCGCGTGAATATCCGCGGTTCATGCGCGCCAAAACTTCTGTGTTTCCTGACTGAACCGGTAAATGAATGTAAGGACAGATGTTCTCGTATTTCGCCATAACGTGTAATACGTCATCCGTCATGTCTTTTGGATGCGATGTAGAAAACCGTACACGTAAATCAGGATTTATTTCGGCAACCATTGCCATTAATTCGGCGAAATTGGTTGTTGGCTGGGCTTCGTCTTTAATAACTCCTTTGCTGCTCATGTTCCAGCGGTAACTATCCACATTCTGGCCCAGCAAAGTAACTTCCCGGTATCCACTTGCGAACAGGTCTTTACATTCCTGAACAATGGTTTTCGGATCTCTTGATCGTTCACGTCCGCGGGTAAATGGAACCACACAGAAAGAACACATATTGTCACAACCACGGGTAATCGTTACGAAAGCAGTTACGCCACCCTGATCCAAACGAACAGGAGAAATGTCAGCGTATGTTTCGTCACGAGACAACAGTACGTTTACTGCTTTTTGCCCCGTGCCAACTTCCTCCACCAAATTTGGTAAATCGCGGTAAGCATCCGGACCGGCTACAAGATCTACTAATTGTTCTTCTTCCAGTAAACTTTGTTTTAAGCGCTCGGCCATGCAACCTAAAATTCCAACCACCAAAGTAGGTTGTTCTTCTTTGCGTTTTTTAAACTCTGTCAAACGATTGCGAACTCTTGTTTCCGCATTTTCACGAATGGAACATGTATTAATAAGTACAACATCAGCTTCATCTACGTTGCGTGTTGTACTGTAACCTTCTTTTGCCATAATGGATGCAACAACTTCGCTGTCAGAAAAATTCATTTGACAACCATAGCTTTCCACATACAATTTCTTTCCGGCAATCGGGGCTTCAAGAACGGCTTCAACCATGGTGGCGGAGCCTTGTAATCCTTCGTCTATAACTTTATTTGTTCCGTGATCGTGAGACATTTCTATTTTTCTATTAGGGTGCAAAAGTAACGACTAAAAAAATGATGTCAAAATGTCAGTTGTTAAGAAATTCTATTGCCAGAGCTTTGGTTTAATTTAAGTAGTCATTTGCATTTTGCTTTTAAATCTGTTTAATTTGCACCGCGTCACAGCTATTTGTGTCGCAAAAATCAAGTTTTATGGGCAAGAATTTAGTTATCGTTGAGTCACCTGCAAAGGCCAAAACTATTGAGGGTTACCTCGGAAAAGACTTCACAGTCAAGTCGAGTTTTGGGCACGTAAGGGATTTAACATCAAAAGGACTTGCCATAGACATTGAAAACAACTTTTTGCCTTCTTATGAGGTAAGTCCCGACAAGAAATCACTGGTTGCAGATTTAAAGAAAAGTGCAAAGGAGGCGGATGTCGTATGGCTCGCTACCGATGAGGACCGTGAGGGAGAAGCTATTTCCTGGCACTTATATGAGGCTTTGGGATTAGAAAAAAAAGTCACAAAACGCATTACATTTAACGAAATCACGAAATCAGCAATCTTAAAAGCGATTGAAAATCCACGTGAAATCAATAAGCCTTTGGTTGATGCACAGCAAGCTCGTCGTGTTTTAGATCGTTTGGTTGGTTTCGAGCTTTCTCCCGTATTGTGGAAAAAAGTGAAGCCTAGCTTAAGTGCAGGACGTGTGCAATCTGTTGCAGTTCGATTAATCGTTGAAAGAGAAAAAGAAATTTTAGGTTTCAAACCTGAAAGCTATTATAAAGTAACTGCAACATTCAAAAAAGGGAAAGACGCAATTAAGGCAGAACTTCCTAAGAATCTTGGGACAGATAAAGAAGTTCAAACATTATTGGAGAACTGTACGGGAAAAACATTTTCAGTTTTAGATGTTCAGAAAAAACCGGCTAAGAAAACTCCGGCGGCTCCGTTTACAACTTCAACCTTGCAGCAAGAGGCCAGTTTGAAATTGGGTTACTCCGTTTCAAGAACTATGCAGGTTGCGCAGCGTTTGTATGAATCAGGAAAGATTACTTACATGAGAACTGATTCAGTGAATTTGTCTGAAACGGCAGTTCGCGGAGCAGAAGCAGAAATTAAATCGGCATACGGAGCGCAGTACTCACATCCTGCGAAATATTCAACTAAAAGCGCAAATGCACAAGAGGCTCACGAAGCTATTCGTCCTACTGACTTTGCGTTGCATACACTTACAGATTCGGAAAACGACGAGAAAAAATTGTACGACCTGATCTGGAAACGTGCAATTGCATCTCAAATGAGTCACGCCGAGTTGGAAAGAACCACTATTTCTATCGGAAGTAACGGTTTGTCGGAGGTTTTTCACGCAAAAGGAGAAGTAATCAAGTTTGATGGTTTCTTGAAGGTTTACCTGGAAACTTCATTGGATGACGAAGATGAAAACGAAACGGAAGGATTACTTCCTGCTGTTGAAGTTGGAGAAAACCTGGATACACAGTTAATTCGTGCTACTGAACGTTATTCACGTCCTTCAGCGCGTTATGTTGAGGCTTCTTTGGTGAAGAAATTAGAGGAATTAGGAATAGGCCGACCTTCAACTTATGCGCCGACCATTTCTACAATCCAAAAACGCGGATATGTAGAAAAGCAGGAAAGAGAAGGTGAGACGCGTTCTTACAATGTTTTTGAGTTGGTCAACAATAAGATCGACAGCTCAATCAAAACAGAAATAACAGGTAAAGAGAAAAACAAACTTTTTCCTACGGATATCGGGGTTGTAGTAACCGATTTTTTAACAGATCACTTCGAACACATCATGGATTACCATTTTACCGCTGAGGTAGAAGAACAATTCGATGAAATTGCACGCGGAAAGATCAATTGGACTGACATGATCAGTTCTTTCTACGGCCCGTTCCATACAAGTGTTGAAACAACGCTGGAAACTTCTGAACGTGCTACTGGCGAACGTGAATTGGGTGTTCATCCGGTTTCAAACAAGAAAGTAATAGCAAGAATTGGCCGTTTCGGACCAATGATCCAGATAGGTGACGAAAAAGAAGATGGCGATAAGCCACAGTTCGCTTCTTTACATGGAACCCAGTCGATACATACCATTACGCTTGAAGAAGCGCTGGATTTGTTTCAGCTGCCAAAAACTTTGGGCGAATATAAAGGGAGCACCATAGAGGTGAGTGTCGGTCGTTTCGGACCTTATGTGAAATTCGGAGATCAATTTATTTCGCTTGCTAAAAACGAAGAGCCGATGGGCGTTACTATGGAACGCGCCGTTGAACTGATCGAATCAAAATTGCAGGCAGATGCGCCGATCGGAACATTTGATGGTTTACCTGTTCAGAAAGGTGTCGGCCGTTTCGGACCATTTATCAAGTGGAATGGGGTATTTATCAATGTGAGTAAAAAATATGATTTCGATAATCTTTCTCAAACAGATCTTGAAACGTTAATTGCGGATAAACTTCAGAAAGATATTGACAAAGTGGTTCACGATTGGAAATCCGATGGAATTCGCGTTGAGAAAGCACGTTGGGGTAAATCGGTAATCTTAAAAGGCAAAATCAAAATTGAATTACCTAAAACGGTTGATCCGGAGACTCTGACCCTTGAAAAAGTGAAAGAAATGATCGAGAAAAAATCACCGGCAAAGAAAGCCCCTGCGAAAAAGGCTGCTGCGAAAAAGAAATAAAGGAATTGAATAAAATTAAAGTAGGGGTAAGTTGCGACTTACCCCTACTTTTTGATACATCTTCAAGTTTTCAACTTTTCATTCTTCATTCTTCGTTCACTTTGATTCGAAGTCGATTGCTTAAGTGCGTTATTTTTGGAAAAAAGATGCATGAAGGACCTTTCGATATATTTTCAACCCGTTTCGAACGACTATTTGTCGGCGCGGGGCCTGGGATCACATTTGTTGATTCATGTGGAAGGCTCTTTTCCACAATTGAAATCG
>CBFGMW010000125.1:0-6882 GCA_965649925.1 uncultured Fluviicola sp. | reverse complement strand
CCGCACGGTTTTTAACTTATTTGTTTTGGAAAACCTCACACATAAGGAAATTTCCGAACATCTGGGTATTTCTGAAAGCACCAGTAAAACCCAATATTTCAAGGCCAAACGAATGATCCAGCAATGGTTGAAGGAAGCTGGCCACAAAACTGAAACCGCATGAGAGAGACAGATGATATAGAACGTTTGTTCCGGGAGTCTTTTGAAGGATTCGAGGTAGCTCCGCCTGCATCGGTTAAGGATGCAATCGATAAAGGAATTAAACGGAAAAAAAGCTTTATTTGGTGGTTGTCGGCACTGCTGCTGGTGCTGATAGCTGCTGCCGGTTATTTTGTTACTGGTACACGTTCAAATCAGAAAGATTCATCTGCCGAAATTTCTTCGGCTCAATATTCCGATTCTCCAAATCAGAATAGTTCAAAACAGAACTCAACATTAAATTCCAGTAAACATCGCACTCACTCTGATTCTCAGTCGAACGGTATTCCATCAAAGAACAACATCAACTCAAAATCACAATCAAACAAACTCTTCGAACAAAATAAACACACAACAAATTCAGCAAATCCTGATAATAAATCGAAGAAAAAAAGCTCTCCGAAGACAGAAGCAGCTTCAACAGTGAAGTTTTACAAAACACAGAAAAACAGTTCTAAGGGAGAACAAAATAAAAGCAATTCGAAAATTAAAGCGCTGCCGGCTAGTAATCTGAAGCAATTCCCGGTAGCCAATAAACAGATCAAAGGAACAACAGAAAAGCAAAAACAATTGCCGGTTCAAAATCGGGTTTTAGCTGCTAATCCAAAGTTGATTGACAGTTCAAATCCAAAATCTCCGGATAAACAATCCAAAGAGAAAGAAATGGATCTTACTTCACTGGATCCGGATAAAAAGCCTTATCCTAATTTAGATTCTGCCAGAACTTTGACAATAGAATCACCTCAAAAAGATTCGAAAGACGATGCGAATAAGGAAGACAACTGGACGCTTTCATACTACGCCGGACCTCAATTCGATATCTGGCGAACCCGTACTCAGGACGAAGAATTGACATTAAAACCATCGTTCAGAACGTCTCTGGAGATTAACCGGAACTTACCTTTGAACTTCAGTATTTCTACCGGTGCGGGTTACAACAAATTCGAGGAAAAATACTCTGTCAGTTATATTCAAAGCATTGATTCCGTTTATGCAGGCACGGATACTATTCCAATCTTCGATCAGCAAAATCCGGATTCGATTATCGGGTATAATTTTGTAGACGTTTACACTTCAGACACAGTTAAAGGAACCCGAAATAACACATTCAATACCACAGCAATTTCGATTCCGCTGCACTTACGGAGAACATTCGAATTATCAGATAAATGGGTTGTGATGACAGATTTAGGTGCCACATTCAATTTCTATACAACAACAAAATCGAATAGCTCTGATTCCATTCCTCTTGAGTCAGGATTAAACAGTTTCGGGATAAATGCTTCCATGCGACTTCATGCCGGATATAAACTCAATAATTGGATGTTCACCATTGGTGTAAACGGTTCATTGTATCTGAAAACACCGGTGAATTATGACGGACTAACGAATAAACGCTATTATTTCAGTCCGCAGCTGGGTATTCATTACACATTTTAGCTTTTGATGTTTCTCGGGTGATAACTCAAAATGGCTTCCCTCAGGAATCGCTGATCTAAATGCGTATAAATTTCAGTGGTTGTAATGCTTTCATGGCCAAGCATTTCCTGGATAGCTCTTAAATTTGCTCCGCCTTCAATCAGGTGCGTTGCAAACGAATGCCGGAATGTATGCGGACTAATCGTCTTAGTCACTCCAGCCAAAGCGGCCAATTGTCTGACGATGGTGAAAATCATAACGCGCGTTAACTTCGCTCCTCTCCGATTCAGAAAAACATAGGCTTCATTTCCTTTCTTGATCTGAAGATCTGAACGTTCGTTTTCAGTATAAGCAATCACTTCTTCTTCTACCGTTTCGCTTACAGGAACCAGTCGTTCTTTGTTTCCCTTTCCAATTACGCGAATAAATCCTTCCTTGAAAAAACAATCCTCGAAACGTAAATTCACCAGTTCACTCACACGCAATCCACAACTGTAAAGCGTTTCAATAATTGCAACATTGCGTTGTCCTTCCGGTTTCGACAGATCTATAACCGCAATAATTCGTTCAATTTCTTCGAGGGTTAATACTTCCGGCAATTTCCGCCCGATCCTTGGCATTTC
Source organism: uncultured Fluviicola sp. (assembly GCA_965649925.1). GTDB lineage: Bacteria > Bacteroidota > Bacteroidia > Flavobacteriales_D > Crocinitomicaceae > Fluviicola. The sequence goes on along the minus strand of CBFGMW010000125.1, from coordinate 4,642 downwards.
CAATCCTTCGGAAGGATCGTCTTTGCGCACATCCTCCAATAACAAAAAGTCGAAAAACTGTCGCCAGCCTGAGATAATACGCGCCTGGGAACGAGCACTTAATCCTAAGTCGAATAATTGTGCGACAAAATTCTTCAAATGTTTGGTTTGAACATGTTCCGGCGATAACCCAAAAGGTTCACAACAATCTTTCAACTTGTAGACATCTTGCTCATACGCCAATATAGAATTAGCAGATAAACTCCGTTCTATTTTCAAGTAATGAACAAATTGCTTAATATAGCGCTCCCAATCTTTCACAAATGCGAATTCTAATTTTGAATGGTCCGAATTTAAATCTTTTAGGAACACGTGAACCAGAAATTTACGGTACACAGACGTTTTTAAAGTTTTTTGAGCAATTAAAAGCTGATTACGGCAACGACCTGGAATACATTCAGACCAATGTGGAAGGTGAATTGATCAATGCGCTGTACGATTCAAAACACGAAGGAATTATTCTGAATGCAGGCGGTTACACACATACGAGTGTTGCACTTCGCGATGCGATTTCCGGAATCCAGGTTCCGGTTATTGAAGTTCATATCAGCAATCTGGCCCAACGTGAAGAGTTCCGGCATAATTCTATGATTACAGCGGTTTGTGCCGGTTCCATTATGGGATTCGGATTAGAAGGTTATGCTTTAGCACTTGAATATTTCAAAAGAAACGTAAGGAGTAAGATCGGATATTGATCAGATTAGCACTACGAAGAATCTTTTATCGGATAAAATTCACAAAACCGGCAGCCTCAAATTTTTCACCGTTCCTGTATTCTCCTTTCGCTGTAATGTAATAAACACCGTCCTGCGTTTCTTTTCCCTGCCAATCGTGAATGAGGTTATTGGATTTATAAATCTCAAGGCCCCAGCGATTATAAACCACAATTTCCACTTTATTAATCCAACAACTACTTACAATTTCCACGGGATAATGCTTCTCAACCAATGTTACCGTTTTCGGAAACGTCAACTGGCAATTTTCACTTTGAGCGAAAACAGCGGAACTAATACAGAGTAAAAATGCAATCAGAGTAATTTTCATAAAACAGTTTTTTCAGCTTACAACTTCACTACAGTTTGGTTCAATTCTTAATGCGTGCTTTCAGCTGTTTTATTTGTAAGTCTGTTTTCACTGAACTATTATCCTCATAACTAAACCGCGGAAGAACAATCATCAATCCAATAGCAAGCAGTGCAGGCATTGCCTGAACAAAGAAAATTGTTTTTGAAGCAGACAACGCACCATATATTCCGGCAATTGAAACACAACTCAGAAAGAACAAGCGGATATTGAATTGCCAGTAAACATCTGTGATGAAGAATGTCCAGATGAGACCTGCGGCGAGAAAACCGTTGTATAATCCCTGATTTGCAGCTAAGGCTTTGGTAGCCGGAAACAATTCTTTCGGGAAATTAACGAAAACCTTAGGAGCACGCGTTGTCCATGCAAACATCTCAAGCCATAATGTATAGATGTGAAATGCTGCAATAATTCCAACTAAAATTCCAATAATAGTTTGCATAACGATAGTTTTAGTTAAAAATACAATTTTTACAATCTAAAATTCACAAAGCATAATAATTATGCCAAAATTGAATTCTACCTGATATTGCTAAAGGATTCAATTTTCAATTCCTACCTTTACATCATGCGTTTCGACATTCTTACCATATTACCGGAATTATTAGAAGGACCGTTCTCTGTTTCCATGATGAAACGGGCCCAGGACAGAGGTCTTTTGGAAATCCATATTCACAATATCCGCGATTACTCCACTTCTAAGCATAAAAATGTAGACGATTACCAGTACGGAGGCGGAGCAGGAATGGTTATGTCTATTGAACCGATTGCTGCGCTTATTGAAAAACTGAAAGCCGAACGTACTTACGACGAGATCATTTATATGACTCCCGACGGAGAGTTGCTGGAACAGCGGCACAGTAACGCATGGAGTCTGAAAGAAAACATAATGATCCTTTGCGGACACTTCAAGGGAGTAGACGAACGAATCCGTGAACATTATATTACCAGGGAAATTTCCATCGGTTCATACGTTCTTACAGGCGGAGAACTGGCAGCAGCTGTTGTTGTAGACAGTATCGGGCGCCTGATTCCCGGAGTTATGAATGATGAAACCTCTGCCCTGACCGACAGTTTCCAGGACGATTTACTGTCTCCGCCGGTCTATACACGTCCTCCCGAATTTAACGGCTGGAAAGTCCCGGATGTACTTATTTCCGGCGATTTCGCGAAGATTGAACAATGGCGCGAGGAACAGGCAATTGAACGCACCAGGACACGCCGGCCGGATCTTTACAAAAAGTTCACGGGAAATGAGTAATTCCTTTCCCCTACCCTGCATCAGCTGAAACATCAGTAAGGGCTCCGGTAGTCTTGGCCGTGGACTTAATAGTCTGCTGCAGATTCTCCATTTTCACTTTGAGTGAGCGTTTATGTTTCTTCTTATTCGTGAAAAACGGAACATAAGTCTTGGCAAAATCGTAAATCAATACCCCGGTCATAGCAATAGAAACAGCATAGAACACCTGAAACTGCACAAAATGAATGATCAATCCTGACAAAATTCCACCTAATAAGTATGATCCTAAAACTGCTAGCATCAATTTCGTTTTCTCTACTATTTGCACATTTTGACGATAGGCTTTCTTTGTCAACATTGATAAATGAAGCGCCAGATCAGTTGTTAACCCCGTTAAATGAGTTGTTTTCACCTGGAAATTAGAAATACTCGCGGTTAATCCGTTTTGAAGCCCCATTGCGAAAAGAAGTACCGAAACCAGAATTTCAGTTTGTGTCAAAGTTTCCGTGTAAAAAAACTGACCGTAGAATCCCACAAAAATGAAACAAAGAATTTCCAGGATCATTGGAATACTGTGGGCAAGAAATGTATTCTTCGCCGTGCTGTTAATGATCAGGTTATTGGATAAAAAACTTCCTGAAAAGAACAAGAGGATCCAAAAAAAGACCACTAACATCTGGAACCATTGTCCGCTTGCTATTTCTGTTGCTAAAATGGCAAAATGCCCGGTTAAATTCGAAGTAAATGAATAAAACAGAACCAATGAAGCCACGTTCACCATTCCGGCAATAATTGCGGTAAAACTCCCCAATCTCAGGTTATCCTGAAAAGTTCTGCTATTGCTATATCTGCGTAACATACTTATATAAATGATTATTATTCGCTACTATGATTTATTTCTTTAAAACTTTCGCTTTTCCATCGAAAGCAGTGTTTTTTCTTCTCAGGGTTATTTTCACTATTCCGCGCACATGCACATCGGTATCGAAATGCAGGACCAACTCATCTTTTTTCAACGTTTCAACGGAATATACTTCATGCGTTCCGTCGTTATTGAGCAACGTCAGCACCCTGCCCCTGTCTTTTAAACGCCATTTTATTATATGTTCTTTCCCTGAACGTTCATGCAGTTTAAGTTTGTAATTCGGCCTGAATGTCCAGTTTTCAAACTCATGAACAACCAAATGATTTGCAACGCTTGAACGTTCACTTTCATCCAATTCTTGTTTCACTTTTGCATCATCGTTGTTTCTGTCATAAACCCATGAAACTTCTTTCCATTCACCAATAATGGCTTGTTCCGGGTAATTAGAATGCGTGAAAACAAAATATCCGAATGAACTGAGCATGAAAACCGCTGTAATTAACCCTATCAGTAATTTGGGTTTCATGACAGCGCGTGTTGAAAGGTTTTAACGGAGAAACTGGAGTTATTCTGATCCCACGAGAACAGCTCTTTAGCTACTTTCGATTTACGCAAAAACGGCCGTATATCCATGCTCTTCCTGTTCGATAAATCGAATTCCATGTTATCAGGAATGATCATTTTCGTAACGCAGTTTGCTTCAGTGAAATATTCGAATGAACTTTGAGTGTGACCGTAATAGAAGGCAACCCGGATAGATTTAACTTTTGATCCCAGCTCGTTTTGAACATTGTTTAACTGTTTCAGGAATGTTCTTCCTGCCATCTCCAGTTTCAATTCACTTTCGTCGAAGAATAATAACTCTGAAATTGAATTTGAGAGATAGATCCCGTGAACAAGGATCACTTCAATGGCATCGCCTTCCTGGAACTGAATAAAGGTTTTTAATAACTCAAGTGAGTCCAACTTAAAATCGGTTGGAATAAGAATTGTTGTTTCCATGCTAATTTGTTTTCAGCAAAACTAGACACGGGGTGTAAGGATGAAATAAGAACCGGATTAGAATGAGATTAGAATTTTTAAGAAATTGAAAGAAACGACGCTTCTATCAACTTTTCAATTCTCTCCGGATGGCTATCGGGATTAAATTTTCACTTAGTATATGGCAACACTAACCGAACAAGCGTGCCGTCGTCCTGATTCGATTGTACCAAAATTTTTCCTTTATGCAAACGCATGATATTTCTGGTAAGCGGAAGTCCGATTCCGTAACCTTCAAACGCTGTTGTGTTGGAAGCACGGAAAAACGGATCATAGATATACTGTATTTCTTCTGTTGGAATACCAATTCCGGAATCCTTTACTAAAATAGAGACTTCACTCTTTGAATAGCTCAGTGAAATATTTACTTCCTG
>CBFGMW010000124.1:0-6898 GCA_965649925.1 uncultured Fluviicola sp. | reverse complement strand
TTCACGTACTAATTCGAAGTTTCAAGTACATCAAGGACAAACTTATCAGTGAATTTGATCAAAGGAAGAACCTTTTGAAAACCATAATTCCGCGGATCGAAATCGGCTTTCTTTTTCAGGATGAAATTTCCTAATTCTCCCAAAAATGTCCATCCGCTTTCGTCTGCTAAATCGGCAACGCTATTGGTAAGCAATTGAATCAACTGGTTGTCGACTTTACTGATCGTTTCTTTCTTCGGTTTCGCTTTTATAGATTTGTTTTGCGTTTCCGGTACAGATGCTTTCAAAATCTCGATATAAACAAACTTGTCGCAGGCAGTAATAAAAGGCTGCGGGGTCTTTTTTTCGCCAATTCCAATAACTTTCTTTCCGGCTTCGCGCAGGCGGGTTGCCAGACGTGTAAAATCGCTGTCAGATGAAACAATGCAAAAACCATCTACTTTGTCTGAATATAAAATGTCCATGGCATCAATGATCAATGCGCTGTCGCTGGAATTCTTTCCGCTGGTATAACTATACTGCTGAATGGGAGTAATAGCGTTTTCGAGAAGTACGCTTTTCCAACCGGAAACCGTTGGTTTTGTCCAGTCGGCATAAATACGTTTGATGGTTGGTGTTCCGTCTTTGGAAATTTCTTCCAGCATTTCTTTGGTAGAAGAGTAGGGAACATTATCTGCATCAATCAGAACGGCGAGTCGTAAGTCTTTCATTCTTTAAAAGTAGTGAAAAAGGATAGATTTTGGTTACCCGGGTATCTGGTGGATAAGCTTGCACTTATCCCCGGAAAGTGTGTTCCCGAAAAAAACAATGAAAAAAGAGCCGAAGCCCCTTTCTCACATGGAATTTATAATTTACTGCACAATAGACTCAACATGCAGTCCGTCCAGTTTCAGCACTCCGTAAACCTTAGCGTTTTTTCCCAGGCTAACCAATTTTCCCTGATCGTTTCTGATCTTAACATCTTTGTTGCTCCAGCCTTCCGTCAATTCTTCAATTTGTCCGGGACCGGAACCTGTTACAACTTTCAGGTTGTATGTTTTTCCTGCTTTATCGGTGATATCAACAGTTGTTTCATCATCAATTAATACATACATGGGAACGCTCAGTTTTCCTTCAATCTGGTAGCCTTTGTCGAATGCCTTATTGTCCGATTTATGCTTTTCTTCCAGTTTCGGGAATTTCAATGTCTCATAATCAAGAGCTACATCCTCCACTTTGTCTATTTGCGTAACTTCCAAATAACCTGTTGTTCCGAGTGTGTAAAAATATCCGGTCAGTTTTACGCGTTCATTTGCCAAAACTTTTTTGCCCTGGTTGTCAATGATCAAAACATCTTTGCTCGAATATTCCTTAGGAAGTTGCCGCATTTCATTTTTACCGTTTCCAATTGGCATGGTGGTGTAGTAATCCTGCCCGCTTTTTTGATTCCGTCTTCCATAAAAACTAACCGTTTGACCTTTTTCGCTAAAGCTGGAAATGACAGAAAGCTGCACGTAGCCTTCAACTTCTACCAATCTTTTCTCGCTGTCTTTCTTTTCGAGGCCTTCTTCGAAAGTCATTTTTATTGCTTTCTCATCTTTCTTTTCTTCTGGCATCTCGCTAGAAAACAGATTGTTTTTTGTTTCGTTGGTTGATCCGCCACAAGCGGCAAGAAGCCCTCCTGAAAGGACAAGTAAGTAGATTCTGTTCATTTTCAAGTATTAAGTAGGTTCTAAATATAATTGAAAATCTTGTTCGCGGCTTATTCGTCTGAAATGTAAATCCTGCAACTTTTTCCAAATATGGTATAACGCTAAAAATGAAGTGTCTGAGCAAATTTGTACAGAAAGATAAATGTATGCCTGAAGGTCCGTCTATTGTAATATTGAAGGAAGAAGCCTCGAAGTTTTCGGGACGAAAGGTCATTGCAGTTGATGGAAACAGCAAAATCGATCTGCAGCGCCTATTGAATGAAAAAGTATATGCCTTAAAAAGCTGGGGTAAACATTTTCTTATTTGTTTCAACGGTTTTACGCTCAAAATTCATTTTTTGATGTTTGGAAGTTACAGGATCGACGAACCAAAACCCGAAACATCACCTAGGCTGTCACTCAAATTCGACAATGGCGAACTGATCTTCTATTCGTGCTCGGTTAAATTCCTGGAAGGAGATGTAGATTCATATTACGATTGGAGCGAAGATGTAGTGAACGATGCCTGGGATTCTGAAAAGGCAAAAGCGAAACTAAAAGAACGACCCAAGCTGTTGGTTTGCGATGCGCTTTTGGAACAGGATATTTTTTCTGGGGTAGGGAATATCATTAAAAACGAAGTTCTGTACCGGATCAAAGTTCATCCGGAATCGCTGGTTGGGAAATTACCGGAAGAAAAGCTGAACAAAATGATCGAAGAGGCGCGGATCTACAGCTTTCAATTCCTGGAATGGAAAAAGCAATTCGAGTTGAAGAAACACTGGCTGGCTCACACAAAGAACTGGTGTTTACGATGCAATCTTCCAATTGTGAAGAAATATACCGGCGTTAAGAATCGCAGAAGTTTTAGCTGTGCGAATTGCCAGGTGTTATATGTCTAATTCGTTGAAGCATTCAATACTCTTTTTGCCTGAACCAAATGCCGCTCATTGTGGTAAATCACAAACCGGAAAGTATCGCCTAATTTCAGCTTGATCAATTTAGAAATAGTTATGCCGCATTTGATCTTTCCCAGGTTTTTATTCCGTGCGATTTTCAGTAAACGGAGCATTTCTTCCTGCTGCAGAATGAATTCTTCCAGAACCTTTTTGTCGAGCGAACTATTGATTGGGTTCATGTTGCTGAACGTTTTCATGGGCTTCATTTTCTTAGAAGGAAGCATGCTGTTTGCGAAATAATTACCCAAAAAACCGCTTTTGAAGATGCTTTCATCGGGTTTATGGTTCTCGATCATGCGCTTGTTAATCTCTTTCAAATAAAAGCGGCCATACAAGTTCAGATGCTGAAAACATTCCAATGCACTCCAGGTGTCGGGTGCTGTTCGGTAGTTCAGTTGATTCTCTGTTAATGCCAGAATTTTTTGGCATTCAGTCAAAATGTAGTTCGTTTTTTCTTCCAGTTCGGAAATCAATACAGTGCTTGCTATTTTCATAACCTTTATTTTTTGACAAAGGTCAGAAGACTTTAAAGCATAAATATTGATTCAAATCAAGACTTTTTCAATCGTGACAAAGTTTCGGGTGTCATGCGGAGATAGTTGGCAATATGCCTGTTCGGGATTTCCTGGAACAATTGCGGACTGCGTTTCATTACACGTTCAAATCGTTCTCTGGGCGATGAGGTGAGCAGATCTTTTTCGCGTTCAATTTGCTGAATCACCAGGTCTTCCATAATTCCGATCCACAAGCGCAAATGGTTTTCATCCTGTTGAATAAATCGCATAAACCCGGCTTTCGGAATCACGTAAACAGTAGATTTCTTAATTGCCTGAATCACAAATTCAGAAGGTTTCTCCGTTAGAAAAGAATCCAGTGAAACCAAAATGTTGTTTTTATACCCGAAGCGAATAGTTCGCTCCTCGTCGCCATCGTAGACAAACACACGCAAACTCCCGTCTTCAATAAAATAGATATTGGTATCAATAGCGCCTTCTATTTTCAGGAAACCATTGCGTTCAATAATGATTTTCTTCTCAATGAGATTGTTGGAGGAAATAAGCGTTATGATATCTGAAGCCTTCATTTGAAGGCAAAGTTAAGTCGATTATCTCCCGAACCCAAACCATTTTGATAACTGGTGTTTTTCTCCTTTCAGCCAATCTGAAACCATTTCCATTCCGGTAACAGAAAAAGTGATTCCGTTACCTCCGAATCCGCATACGAAATAGGAATTTTTGAATTTGGGATGTTCACCGATATACGGCAGTCCGTCCTTGGTTTGCCCGAAAGTTCCTGCCCAGGCAAAATCCGTCAGAAATTTCTTTTTGGGAAATGTTTTTTGAAATGCTTTCAGGAGTTTTTTCGTTTTCTTACCGATAAGAGCGTCACGTTTTTCCGGATCACGGAACTCTTCGTCTTCTCCGCCTATCAAAAAACGGCTATCGTCGGTGTTTCGCATATATAAATAGGGCTCCGCTGTATTCCATATCAGCAAATTCCTGTAATCGTTATATAATTCCTTATCTGACTCTGAAACAAGAGCGTAGGAACTGATCAGGTCTACAAAAGATTCTTTGATGATATTCACTGTTTCATAACCTGAACAATAAATAACTTTCGATGCTTTTATCTTGTTTCCGTTAGCTGTGGCGCATAGATTAAAGCCCCTTTTGTGATCGACGCTTGTCAGTTCAGTTTTGTCAAAGATCTGCAGTCCCTTTTGGTAGTTATAATATAATAGTTCATGAGCCAGTCTGAAAGCATCTACGCTGGCACCTTGCTTAGAAAGAATACCACCGTTGGAGCCGTTGAGCGCGTATTTATTCATAATTTCTGCTGCTTCCAGCCATCTGACGTTGAAACCTGCTTTTTTACGAGCTTCGAACTCCGTTTTCAACCATGAAACATCTTTTTTCAGCGCTGCATAGTATAAAGAATCTTTTTTGCAAAAACCTGCTTCGGATTGTATTGTCCGGGTTATTTTTTCCAGGTCGTCAATTGCTTTTGAACAGGCTGTATAACTGGCCAAAGCTCCTTCTTCCCCAATTAGTTCGATTAACTTATGGAGCGGGGTATCAATCTCGTATTGCAGCATGGAAGTGGTTGCGGAAGAACTTCCGTTACATACTTCCCGTTTGTCGATTAAGATCACTTTGTATCCATCCTGAATACATTGATGCGCGATAAGGCTTCCCGTAATTCCGCTTCCGACGATTAGAATATCACAACTTTTATCCTCCTTCAACGAAGAATAAGAATGGATTAGTCCATTTTTTACCAGCCAAAAAGGTTCATTCGATTTTAAATCCATAAATAGTAGAATTGAAAATTCCGTCGTTCTCCTAAAACTAGTAAAAGCAACAATGGAAGAATGAATATTAACCTGATTTAACCTTTGCGAGAATCGCGCTTGATCACTTTCTAGGATATAGAACTAAATGAGAATCGTGCGATAACCTTGGTTAGGTCTTTTAGTTCGAAATAATTGTATTCGAGTATATTTTTTAATTGAGTGTGATCTCTAAGTTTGGCTTCGAAATAAATTTCGACCGGCTGTAAAAGAAAAAATCCTGATTCGTTGATACGAATCAGGATTCAATTTCCTGCGGAGAATGTAGGATTCGAACCTACGGTACCTTGCGGTACAACAGTTTTCAAGACTGCCGCAATCGACCACTCTGCCAATTCTCCGCGACAAAAGTAGTACTATTTTGAACTTTGGCAAGCAGATTTCGAAAAAAAAGTTCATCTTTTCTTTACACTGTCTTTATAATGCTGAATATCAAATAGCTTCAATCAATGGTTTTTACCGATGAATAAATCAATTGGCGCAATTTTAGGTTTCTTGGCTGGCTTTGTGCTTTTTTGTATCTTTAAACCATGAAAATTTTGAGAACCTATCTTATTCTCTCGCTCTTCGCCTTCGTTGTTTTCCAGTGGAATAATACGCTTGCGCAGAATCAGCAAAACCAGGTGAAGGCGGTTATTGATTATAAAACGTTTTTTGTTCCTGACCATGGTGCATTGGTTGATATCCAGTTTCAGTTCGCAGGTTATTCCCTGAAATATCTCAAAGATTCTACCGGAACTTTTGCGAAAGTTGCCGTGCAGACAAAAGTGAAAGACAGATCAGGAGCTGTGGTTGGTGAAATGGCTTACCTGCTTTCAAGCCCCAATGTGCGCGATTCTATCGTTGAAGATTTTTATGATGTTCAGCAATTCTCTTTGAAGCCCGGAAATTATACGGTCGACGTTAGCTTGACAGATATGAATACCGAAAGTCCTTCGGTTACCGGACAAATCGAAATTTCTGTTCCGAACCGTGAAGGATTAGTTAGCGTTTCGGATATCCTGATCGCTGAAAATGCCAGTCCGACCGATATTCAAACTCCGCTTACAAAAAGTGGTTACGAGATTATTCCGCGATTAACGAATTTCTATGGTGCTGAAATTTCTTCACTTCCTTATTACGTAGAATTTTACAACACCAATATGTTTGGTGATTCTTTAATCGGAATTCATCAGCGGATTTTAAACGAACGCGATGTGGAGGTACAGGGGTTTTCAAAAATAGTCCGTTTGAAAACAGGCCCCGTTATTTCATACATTCGAAATGTGAATATTGAAAGTCTTCCAACCGGTTCATATCGTTTGGAAATCGCCGTTTTAGACAAAGCAACCTTATTGCCTACTCCAACAAAATCTGTTTATTACTTTGATCGTGTAAATGATGTTGAAGTATTTACGGATGTGAACAATGTGGTTTTGGACCCTGCGTTCCAGGGTTCTATCGCTGATGATTCTGTGTTTTACTATTTGGCGAGTTTAATACCGATTGCAAAAAATACCGAGACAAAGAACATTCTTGAAACTATAAAATCCAAAAACAAAGAAGCGGCGCGAAAGCATATTCAGCAGTTCTGGGTTCAAACTTCAGGGATTAAGGCTTACGACGGGTGGATTATCTACAAGAACAATGTAATGCTTGTGGAGAAATTATACAGTAACAATTTCCAGGATGGATTTGAAACTGATCGTGGCCGGGTTTACCTGCAATATGGACCTCCAAATCAAATTACAGCGCGCGAAACCTCTCCGTCAGAATATCCATACGAAATTTGGCAGTATGATGCCATAAGAATCTACCACAACAAACGTTTTGTATTCTATAACCCGGATTTGGTAAATAACGCATACACTTTGCTGCATTCAGACATGCTGGGCGAAATTCAAAACCGTACCTGGCAGCAGGCACTGGTAAGAAGAAAT
>CBFGMW010000123.1:0-6900 GCA_965649925.1 uncultured Fluviicola sp. | reverse complement strand
CTGGTTCTTTTAAAATTACAGTTTTTCTGCTTAAACAGGATCGGAAAAACCTTCGGAATGAGGATTTTTTTTAAAATAAAACTAGCTGCCCGAATCTGCGAATTATGTAAGTAATAAGATTCGATATGTACGTATTTATCCGTATGAAATAAAGAGATTTACTATTCAGATATCCTAAACGCAATCTCATGAAAATACAAATAGGAATAACCGAAGTCAATCGGAAAAAAGTGGCCGATGAACTCGCGAAAGTTTTAGCAGATGAAACGGTACTATATATTAAAACGAAAAATGCGCACTGGAATGTGGTAGGCCCGGATTTTTACGATAAGCACAAATTCTTTGAATTGCAGTTCGGACAGCTGGATGAGGTAATTGATAGTGTTGCGGAACGCATTCGTACCATTGGTCATTTCGCACCGGCAAGCCTGAATGCTTATATTGGCTTAACCAGTCTCACCGAGCGGAACCGGCAGGAAGATACCAGCGAAGGGTTTATCAAAGAACTGGTATCTGATCATGAAAGCATTATCAAGACTTTACGCGGCCTGATCAAACCGTTTGCCGACGATTTCCAGGATGCCGGAACAAGTGATTTCGTAACAGGCTTACTGGAAACGCATGAAAAAATGGCCTGGTTCCTGCGCTCACATTTAAAGCACTAATATTAAAAAACATAAAATATGGAATCAGCAAACAAACTTGGGATCTGGATGGATCATTCGGAAGCGAACCTGATCAATTTAGACGCTGCTCAGGAAAATCAGGTGATCCGTTCAAAATTTTCCTTCAGTATAAAAGAAGAAGCATTGCAGAAAGGTGAAAAACGCATGCATAATAAAGAGCAGCAGCTGAATGAAGCTTATTATAAAGAAATAGCAAACGAGATTTTGAAATACGACCACGTACTTCTTTTCGGACCTACAAATGCCAAAGCAGAACTCCATAATTTCCTGAACAAAGATTTACATTTTGAAAATGTAAAAGTAGATGTGGAATCGGCAGATAAAATGACTGAGAATGAAAAAGCAGCTTATGTTAAAGCCCATTTCAGTAAAAAAGAAAAATAATATGGAGATTGAAACAATCAAAAAGAAAATTCTCTCAGGAAAACTGACAGATGAAGAAATAATGGCGTTATTACAAGGGCTGACAGGCGATGAGAAAGGGGAGAGCACCTTTCTGACTGTTGTTAAGAGCCTGATCAAGTCGTACCTCATGCCACGCATGTGGAAACTGATAATTGAAACGGTTCTCATCATTATAGCTATCACGGCAATTCTCATTTTGTCTTCTACAGGAAAAATAGATGCCACCGTAACCGCTGTTCTTCTGGCCTTCAGTCTTGGCTTTCTGTTCGGAAGAATTCGGTGAACGGAAAAGCCAGCCGGGTAAATCGACTCTCAAAACTCCGGACCAATCGTTTCCATTCAAAAAATAGCCATACTTTTATAGCTGTCTTAAAGCCCTGTCTTGAAAAATCAGCTCTTATTAGTTACTCCTCCGTTTACGCAGCTTAATACGCCTTATCCGGCGACGGCTTATTTGAAAGGATTTCTGAATACGAAGAACATTACATCTGTTCAGGCCGACCTGGGAATTGAAGTCATCCTGGAATTGTTCTCAGAACCGGGGTTAACGAAGCTTTTTGCGAAAATTGATACGCAAAATCACGAGCTTTCCGAAAACGCAGCGCGTATGGTGGCACTAAAGGCAGATTACATTCAGACTATTGATTCTGTTATCCTTTTTCTGCAGGGCAAAAACCCGAGTCTTTCCCACGTTATTTGCCAGGATAACTTTCTGCCTGAAGCTTCGCGTTTTGATCAGCTGGAAGAACTCGACTGGGCTTTCGGGATCATGGGAACTCAAGACAAAGCGAAACACCTGGCAACTCTTTACCTGGAAGATCTCTCGGATTTAATAATAGAAACAGTCGATGCTCATTTTGGCTTTAGCCGCTATGCCGAACGATTAGGAAGGTCTGCCCTGAGTTTCGATGAACTGTACAGCTCTCTTCAACAGGAATTGACCTATACCGATGATATTCTGATTTCCCTGCTCGAACAAAAACTTAAAGTTGCTGATCCGTCAATAGCTGCTTTCTCAGTTCCCTTTCCGGGGAATTTATATGCTGCTTTTCGTTCGGCACAATACATTAAAAAATATTATCCGCATATAAAAACTGCAATGGGCGGCGGTTTCCCCAATACCGAATTGCGTTCTGTTTCCGATGTTCGTGTGTTTGAGTTCTTCGACTTTATTACACTCGACGACGGCGAAGCACCCATTGAACATTTAGTTGAACATCTTTCCGGTAAACGGGAAATTCAGGACTTAAAACGCACTTTCGTTCTTCTGAATAACGAAGTTGTTTACATCAACAATTCCAAAATACCCGATTACAAACAAAAAGATGTCGGCACTCCGGATTACAGTGACCTGTTGCTCGACAAATACATTTCAGTGATTGAAATTGTGAACCCGATGCACCGCATGTGGAGTGATGGTCGCTGGAATAAACTCACCATGGCGCACGGCTGTTATTGGGGGAAATGTACGTTTTGTGATATTTCACTCGATTATATTAAAATCTATGAGCCCGCAACCGCTAAGATGCTTGTAGACCGAATGGAGGAATTGATACTTCAGACCGGGCAAAACGGATTTCACTTTGTTGACGAAGCGGCACCTCCGGCACTCATGCGCGAACTGGCATTGGAAATAATCAGAAGAAAATTAGTGGTAAGCTGGTGGACGAACATTCGTTTCGAAAAGAGCTTTACACGCGATCTGTGTGTGCTGCTTAAAACTTCGGGTTGTATTGCAGTTTCAGGTGGATTGGAAGTTGCTTCAGACCGTTTACTGAAATTGATCGACAAAGGAGTAACCGTTTCGCAGGTTGCCAAAGTAACGCGTAATTTCACTGAAACCGGGATTATGGTCCACGCTTACCTGATGTATGGCTTTCCAACTCAAACAGTACAGGAAACAGTCGACTCACTGGAAATGGTGCGCCAGCTATTTGAAACGGGAGTCCTTCAATCAGGGTTCTGGCACCAGTTTGCCATGACAGCTCACAGTCCGGTGGGATTGAATCCGGAAACATTCAATGTAATCAGGGAAACGGAAACAGGAACATTTGCCAATAACGATTTGTATCACCGGGATAAAACAGGAATAGATCACGATCAGTTCAGTTTCGGGCTGAAAAAGTCATTGTACAATTACATGCACGGCATTGGTTTCGATCTGCCTTTGCAAAGCTGGTTCGAGTTCAAAGTTCCGAAAACTAGTATTTCCCGCGATTTTATTCTCGCTGCAATTGAAGAAGACGATGCCGGTTTTATCAAAGCAACGTCAAAGATTGTTTGGGTAGGAGCACAGCCTTCCATTCACTTCTTTACAAAAACAAAAAAAGGAAATCAGTGGGAAATGGCAGAACTTTCTTTTCACACTAAAAAAGAGATGTTCAGCATCCAGGTGAACAAAGAACAGGGAGTTTGGTTGCAGCAAACACTTCAGTACATTTCCACCTCCGGCAACAAGGGAGCAGTTTTCCATGAAATCAAAGCAGACTATGAAAAACAATGTCCGGAAACAGATTTCGAGCCGTTTTGGTATGGTAAGCAGCTTGGCCGGTTACGAGAAGCCGGTTTATTGGTGCTGTAAAATCGGAGAAGACAATAAATCTATAATTCATTGAAAGAATTTTATAAAATTAATCCCTGAAGTCAGTTTATCTTACAGCCAATAGTTTTCCTTATATGAACGATCCGAAACAAAAAAAACAGGAACTTGACCAGCACAAAGTATCTGATCACCTCTCAAACGAAAGAACCCTGCTTGCCTGGGTAAGAACAAGCGTTGGTATAATGGCCTTTGGCTTTGTGGTGGTAGAATTCTCCCTTTTCACAAAAGAGCTCAACCTGGCACTGGAAATTGAGATCCAGGGAAATCATTACGGATATTCCGGTCCGATTGGAATTCTCATTGTTGCAACCGGCGCCATAAGCGTTTTATTTGCCTTGCTGCGTTATCACCGTACAAAAAAAGAGATCAATACAGGTTCCTTTCGCCAGAGTACCTTAATGCTGAATATAGTTGTAATCCTCATCTTTCTGATCAGTATTTTATTACTGGGTTACCTCATTAAAGCAGCCTGATTCAGTCCGAAGGCTGAGTCCCAGATCTAAACGTGCCGATTTTGCGCAAACCGATGATATCACTGTGCCCTGAATCCGGATCGGCTGATGAGGTAATTTCGTACCATTTTTTTAGTTTAAACAGCAAAGTCGGTAAATTCATCGGTAAAAAAAGCGCAGTCTTCTATTTATCCCGGTATGAATGAACTTTAAACACAATATTTGTGAAATGAATTTAAATCAGGAAAGCCAGTATCAAAATGAAAAAAGCAATAATTATCGGAGCAACATCAGGAATTGGAAAAGGACTTGCTAAAGTGCTCGCAGACAACAATTATAAAGTCGGTGTCACAGGAAGAAGAACCGAATTGCTCAATGAACTGAAAAACGAAAATCCCGATTCGTATGTTGTAAAATCATTTGATATGACAGATACAATAATTGCAATTGAAAAATTAGAAGAATTGACCGCTGAACTCGGTGGACTTGACTTACTCATTTTAAGTTCCGGAATTGGCGATTTGAACCAGGATTTGAACTTTGAAATTGAAGAACGAACTATTAACACAAATGTTTTAGGCTTCACCTGCATCGCTGATTGGACTTTTAACTATTTTGAAAAACAACAATATGGACATTTCGTAGCTATAAGTTCTATTGGCGGACTTCGTGGGAGCAGACAAGCTCCTGCTTATAACGCTACCAAAGCATATCAGATAAATTATTTGGAAGGGTTAAGACAAAAATCAACAAAACTCAAAACCCCGATTTTTGTAACAGATATCAGACCTGGATTTGTTAATACAGAAATGGCAAAAGGTGAGGGGTTGTTTTGGGTTATGCCGGTTGACAAAACGGTTAATCAAATTTATAAAGCAATAATTAGTAGAAAGAAAATTGCATACGTTACAAAACGTTGGCGACTAATCGCTGCAATACTAAAAAGATTACCAGCCCGCCTTTATGACAGAATGTAACAAAATTAATTGCAAGCTATCTAATTAAAAAGCGTAATGATAATCATCTCAAATTAGTTAAAAGATAAAAGTTTGAACCGTTATATTTACAAGGTATTCTTTACCCGGAACTGTGCGATCAGTTAAAACAAAACCGTGTAAAGACAGGTTATTACTAAATAAAGGAAATTGAAGCGAATGAATCAGGATAGAATAATCGCATGGCTGTTTTTGGTATTGACAATTTTGTTTTTGTTCGTATCAATGACCAATCAAACCTTCTTTGACTGGGTTTTTGACAGACATCACAACCAATGGAGCTGGTACATCAGGCCAATCTTTTTAATACCGTTTTGCTTTTTCGCATATAAACGAAGCTGGGCAGGAATTTCGATAACAATATTCTGTCTTTTCACAAGTATGTTCTGGTTCAATAAACCGGAATTCATTAGCGACAACGTTAAAACCTTTCTACAGTTTGAAAAAGACTGGTTATATGGTGAATGGAATTATAAAAAAGTAATGCTGATCATTACGGTTCCCATTTCATTCTTCGCATTAGGGCTTGCTTTCTGGAAACGTAGTTTAATAATGGGACTTGGTGTGGTAGTTTTAATGGCCACGGGAAAGATTGTTTGGAGTATTCAAAACGCAGGTGAATCCGGAAAGGCTGTTATTATTCCTGCAATAATTGGATTGATGATATGCAGCGGACTGATTTTTTACGGGTTTAAAAAACTTGAGCGAAAGAAAACAACGAAACGCTAATAATACTCTGCTTAAGGCTGGTTTCAGATGTTTTCGGATCGTTTCATCCGATCGGTTTTCACGGCTTCTCTCCATAATTCTCTATAGATTTCAGCCGCAGCAGTTAGGTGCAATTTGAACGAATCACCGCTAAGAATGTAAAGTGTAAGTATGAAAACAATCACTGTACTTCTTTTAATACTCGTAAACAATCTGAATGCAAATGCCCAGGCATCTTGGAATACTAAAGTTGCATTCATTCTTAAAGATGAAAATAAAAAAGCAATAGATCCCGATGCATTCCGGGAATCCTACAAACTGATTAACGTATTTGGAGACACTGTGCCGGATAATCGTTTAAGCCAGTATTTATCTTATGATGAGAAAACCGGTTATTTCGTCTTAGATATTGAGACCATTGGACCAAGATTCTCCTTTGCGCTGGTTCATAACAATGAATTAATGGTTATCTACTTACCCTTCCTTAATCCCACAGACATATATTACGCTGCAGATTTTAAGTTTAGAGCAGGAACGTTTCTATTCGACTTTGATATTAAGGGCAAAGAAAAAATCTACTTTAACAGTAACATGCCGTATTACATCATTGAAAAAATCAACTGGAAAAAACAAAGTGAAAAGCTGAAAAAGAGCTCCTATTCAGATGATAAT
The DNA here is from genome assembly GCA_965649925.1 of uncultured Fluviicola sp. Taxonomy (GTDB): domain Bacteria; phylum Bacteroidota; class Bacteroidia; order Flavobacteriales_D; family Crocinitomicaceae; genus Fluviicola. Next base: position 380 of record CBFGMW010000123.1, on the reverse strand, counting down.
ACTTACAGTGCAATTCAGAAATAGATGAAAAAGATTCATATTACTGCGCTGCTCATGCTAATAATTGGTGTAAAAACCTCTTTTGCCCAGGATGCAGTTTGGAAATTCAAGAAAATTGAAATGAGCTTTACTGAAATTAAGCAAAAAGACAGCTTGCTTAGTTTAGAATTGTATCAGAATGGTGCATTCTCAACGAACGAAACCAGCAACATGGGGTATCATGCCAACTCTGATTTTGATAGGGCCACAAACACATACATATTGCGATACTCTTATTCCGGAATTGGGGGTGGCAGCGATAACCGGTTGGGGTGTCCACTGTTAGTTGCAAAACTTAATTTTATTACCGAAGACAATAAACAGTATTTTCAGTTAATCCC
>CBFGMW010000122.1:0-6902 GCA_965649925.1 uncultured Fluviicola sp. | reverse complement strand
GGAGCATTGGTGGAAGCATCCTGGATTTCGAATGCTTCGCCGAATTTGTACTTCAATCGTTTTTTTAGCTTGGGCTTAATATCTGTGGTGTCTTTGTAATTCCGCAGAACCCGATTCTTTTTGCGGTAAACCGGCACAGTATCCTTCAGTACCGGAATATATGGAATATAAACATGCGGTCTTTTAGATTTCAGCCATCGATGCTTCTTACTGTCTTTATATTTCAGTTGCTTCGCTAAGAGCTTCTGATTCTTTTTATCGATTTTTGCTTTACGGCGCTTATTTACTTTTTCAGCTTTTTTCTTTCTCTGGGCATTTTCTTTCAGATTTTTCTGAAGAACTTTTGGAAATTTCTTTTCTGCTTTTGCAATTCTGCGGCTATTGATCTTGTGATCTTTCACCGCCAGTTTATTATTAAACTTTCGGTAATGGTTTACACGTTTCTGCTGTTGAATCTCAGCTTTGGTACTGTCAATCCGATTATAAACACGTAAACGCAGTTTAACTCCTAAAACGGGAATTTCCAGATTTGGTTTTTGGCGAATTACTTCAAAGATCTCAGGTTTCAGATTTTCGTTCCCCTCAACTACCAGAGTGTTGTCATCCAAAAGATGTTTGTTCTCAGGAACATAGTACGTAATCTCCCGACAGGCAAACAGAAGACTGCTCGCTACCAGGAGCAGAAAAAATGACTTATAAAACTGGTTTGATCTTCTCATTCGCATTACAAAAATAACAAAGCTCGGCTGATTCCAAAAGAATAATTAAGCTAAGGCCCGTAAGTGTTTCCTACACCTAACAGAAGTAAGGTTTTTATTCGTTATTTATTGTTCTTTCAAATCTAACTATTGACTGTTTTATCACATGTTTTGCTTGCTTTTTTTTCGTAAATTGGTATGTTTGAACAAAAAAAGTGGAATTTCTCTCGAAAGCAAAAATAAAATGGGTTAAATCCCTGCATCACAAAAAAACGCGTGATGTTGAAAAATGTTTTATTGTTGAGGGAGAAAAAATGGTTAAAGAAGGTTTAGAACATTTTTCCGACTATCTCCTGCATCTTTTTGTTTTAAACACTTCATTCGAAGAAGTCCCAAAAGAATTCCTGGAGCAAACACTTGTTGTAAACAGTAAAGAACTGGAGCAGCTTTCGGAGCTCAAAACACCCAATAAATTTGTAGCCATCTTCCGAAAACCAGCCCAGGTGGAATATAACGAGAACTTTGCGCTTGTCCTTGACGGTATCCAGGATCCCGGAAATATGGGAACACTTTTACGCCTGGCAGATTGGTTTGGAATTGAAACAATTATCTGTTCAACAGATACAGTGGATATCTACAATCCGAAAGTTGTTCAGGCTTCTATGGGAGCAATATTCAGAATTGATGTTATTTACACGAACCTGTTTTTCTTCTTGGAAAACACGAAACAACCCAAATACGGTGCCTTGCTGAACGGACAACCCTACAAATCTGTTTCCTACGAAAAGAACGGTTTATTGATCATGGGAAATGAAGGCAAAGGAATTCGTCCGGAAATTGAAACGTTGATAGATATTCCCGTTACAATACCGCGAATTGGCGGCGCAGAATCGCTGAATGTAGGAACAGCCACAGCTATTTTACTGGCAGAAATAATTCAATAAATCTGATATATGAAACACCTGATCACTTTAAATTTCCTAATATTTTTTGCTTCCGTTTCCTTAGCCCAAACTGAGGCTGAAAAAGCAATGTATGCAGAATTAGAAAGCCTTCCTTATCGTGAATCGTCAGAAATTCCACAATCATTTATTGTAGCTTCGAACTTTTCAAATACGTTTATAAAAGACTCCGCAAATTATATTCAGGCTGTTGCACATGGATATGACGACACAGAACTCCAGGGGTTCAATTGTAAAATTGAAAGAGAAAAAAACACCAACACGTACAAGGTATTCACGCCTCAAGCAGGTGAATGCCGAATTACTATTTATGGTGTCAATACGACTACAAAGAAGAAAGTGCCTCTTGGTGCATATATTTTCAGCGTAGTTGACAAGGTTTATCATTCCATTAAAATAGACTCAAAGATCTCTGGAGAAGCAATAGGAAACAGCGTTTCATCCATCAGTTGTTCCAATGTACATTACTGGAATTACCAGGAAGAAATAACTCTTTTGGAATGGACAATGGAATCAGGGGGAAAGACGATCTCAGGCAAAGGAGAAAAAACGGATAAATCTGTGGAAACCTGGTTAAAAGCCATTCCTTCAGGACAAGCAATTGTTGTATCCGGGAAAGCCAAAAGCAATTTTTTAGGTGAGTTTGATGTTGTCAGTGTTTTTATAAAAGGGGATTTCTGACTTTTAATCGCTTTCAAGATATTCGCTTGATGCAAGCAATTTAACGCATTAAGATCTGAACGATTTCAACTCAACTAACATCGTTCTGATTGCCTGTATGTTTTCAGACCAGAAGAAATGCTTCGTGTCAATTATTCCAATAACTTCTGAAGTTTCCCGGTTCAAGAATTTCAATTTTTGTTTTTTCTCATTGTTATCAGTCACCTTATTTTCAATCTTGTACGAGTTCAGTCAAGGGAATTTGAATGATTTTCATTTTACTGTAATACAGATTTGTTAAATGAATTTCAGCCATATCGGAAGTCACATGAACCTGCACAACGTACTTAATTTTCCGATTAACTATAAATGTGTAAATGTTGTAACCAAGCGTAGCAAGAGCCGAAATACCTATTTGGACCATTGGATGCTCCAAGAGAAATACTACGATATAATATCCTAAACCATTTTCACCTGAACGATGATTTCTTCCATCCAGAAGCATTGGTCCAAAAAACAACATGGCAAATGTTCCAACAAACATTGCTGCGGTTTTCAAAGAGTGTTCCCAAATAATGAAACTTTTTGATTTCGGTCGTGGAATGAATAACAGTGTTTTCAACGAAAAGCAGTTATGAATTCAGGTAAACATTTGCTGCATCTACACACTTCATTCCGTCAATAGCGGCAGAAATAATTCCACCGGCATAGCCGGCTCCTTCTCCGCACGGGAAAAGCCCTTTTGTGTTTACGCTCATGCATGTTTCGTTATCACGCGGAACAGAAACCGGGCTTGAAGTTCGCGATTCAGGTGCGTGCAAAACAGCGTCGCTCGTTAAGAAACCTTTCATTTTTCGGTCAAAATCAACAAATGCTTTGCGCAATCTCCGGGCAATGAAATCAGGCAGTACTTTGTTCAGATCAACGCTAGTTATTCCGGGTAAATAAGATGTTCTCGGAAAATCAACTGATTTCTTTCCGTCAACAAAATCTTTCAATCGCTGAGCCGGAATAGTTTGCTTTTTTCCTGCTTCTTCCCAGCATTTCTGCTCAACGGCTTTCTGGAAATTCAAACTTACAAAAGGATCATTCGGTTTGTATCCGGGAAGTTCATGCGGTTCTACGCTTACAACAATTCCTGAATTCGATGTAGGATTATTCCTTTTCGAAGGCGACCAGCCATTTGTTACAACTTCGCCTTCGGCCGTTGCGCAAGGAGCTATAATTCCGCCCGGGCACATACAAAACGAATAAACGCCTTTGTCTTCAACCTGTGTTACAAGAGAATAGGATGCCGGCGGTAAAAACTCATCGTTTAAACGACCGTGGTATTGAATTTTATCGATTAAATCCTGAGAATGCTCTACACGAACTCCAAGAGCAAAGGGTTTCGCTTCAATATGAACGTTTCGTTTGTGCAGTAATTCGAAAATATCACGTGCAGAATGCCCTGTTGCCAGAACAATTGCTTTTGAAGCGATTTTCTCACCATTTACTTCGATTCCAACAACTTTTCCGTCGTTGATCGTAATGTCGGTCAATTTCGATTCGAAATGAACTTCACCGCCAAACTCACGTACACAATCGCGCATAGCAACAATGATATGCGGCAATTTATTGGTTCCTATATGCGGATGCGCATCTACCAGAATATCTTCATCGGCTCCAAATCGGACAAACCATTTCAAAGCTCTTAGAACGTCGCCGCGCTTTTTGGAACGTGTGTACAATTTCCCATCGGAATAAGTACCTGCTCCACCCTCTCCGAAACAATAATTCGATTCCGGATTTACAATGTGTTCTTTGTTCAGTTTCGCCAGATCTCTTCTACGGGCACGAACGTCTTTTCCGCGTTCGAAAACCACTGGTTTCAATCCGATTTCCAAAGCACGAAGCGCTGCATATAATCCGGCAGGTCCCGCGCCAACAATGTGAATCACCGGAGAATCAGCTACATTTTTCGGATTAAATTCAGTATCAAATTCCGGTAGAATTCCATCTTCGAAAACGGTGATTGTTGCGTTAATCTTAATATCGCGTTTACGCGCGTCAATTGACCGTTTTTTCCAGCTGTAAACAAAGTTGTTGTGATTCAATTTCAACTCTTTCGCAATATACTTACGAAGCCAAAGATCATTTAAGGCTTCTTCGGGAGAACATTGAAACGTTAATTCCATTAACCTTCAAATATTAATGAAACCCAAAGAACTTTATTGAAAAGCTGGTCAATTGGTCGTGAAGCATTGGTATTATCCTGGATAAAAGAATTGGAAAATCCTTGTGAATATTTGATTTCAAAACCGAATTTAAAATAGGGTGCAAAAAACTCTAATCCACCGCCAACTTGTCCCTGCCAGTCGCTTGCCTTAATCTTGATAAACGGATCAATAAACGATTGAGTTGACTTTTCAAAAGACTGTAAATCGTAGGAATACTGAACACCAGCCAGGGCGTATGCAGCAAAATTGTTCAAGCGCAATGTTCTGAACTGTAACATCAAGGGGAAATCAAGATTGGTTGAATTTACGCGTTCTTCGCTGTAAATATCTTTCAGGGCATTTGGGTTCGGATCTTCGTAATAATATTTCAAAACGCGTTCCTGAAACGATAATGTTGGAATGAAACGTAAACGAACTACCGGGTGTCCTAACTTTAATGTAGAAACAATTCCGATTTGTCCGCCAGGCTGAGCTGATGATTCTAAAGATTTTAATCCATATTTCTGATATGCATCGGGAACCGGAATACAATTAAAATTAGATCGGTTAATTCCAAGCATAAATCCAAAATGCAGGGTTCTTTCATCAAACTTACGGTAGTTTTTTGTCTTCTCGGGCTGCGCCTGAGTAACTCCCGTAAGAACAAGAAAAAATACAATCAATAGAAATCTCATGCTTTTCAGAACGTTTTTCAATCTGTATTATTTTATACCGTAATAAATTGTAGCAATTCCACCGGATACTAAACGTTGTCCAACAGACTTATAACCTACTTTTGTAAGTATATCCGTAAAACTCTTTCCTTCCGGAAATGCCGCAACCGATTCGGGCAAATAAGTGTACGCTTTTTCTTCTTTAGAAATACGCTTCCCAAAAAATGGAATGACATATTTTGAATGAAAAGCATAGTATTGTTTTACTGGAAATTTCTTTGGTTTGGAGAATTCAAGAATGATAATCTTACCACCGGGACGAACCACACGCAGCATTTCGCTCAAGCCCAATTCCAGGTTCTCATAATTGCGAACGCCAAAGCCAACTGTAAGCGCATCAAAGTAATTGTCGTCAAAAGGAAGCTCTTCCGAATCACCCAAACGCATAGTAACAATATTGTCTACACCTTTTTTCTTCATTTTCCGGCGGCCAACTTCCAGCATTCCTTCCGAAATATCCATTCCAACTACTTCTGTTGGGTTCAATTTCAGAGATGCAATAGCGAAATCACCAGTTCCGGAAGCAATATCCAGAATTCGTTTTGGTTGGATTTCTTCGAGCATTTTAATTGCTTTTCGTCTCCAGCCTTTATCAATTCCAACGGAAAGAAAGTGATTCAGAAAGTCGTATTTACCCGAAATGCGGTTAAACATTTCAGCTACTTCTTCCTTTTTGGTTTTATTCTCCTCGCCGTAAGGCTTTACTTCTTTTCTATCCATTCTATAAATTGATCCGCCATGGCGAATACATTTTAATTAAAGTTCTTTCCTTCACATTCCCGAATCAACTGATCGGGTTCAATTGTCACCACACCGCTTTTCTCACAAACTAAACCACCGGCTAAATTCGAAAGTTCGGCAATCGTTTGAATTCCCATTCCACTGGCAAGACACAGAGTAGCGACTGAAATAACCGTATCCCCTGCCCCGCTTACATCAGCAATATTTCTGAAATGAGCCGGGACATGATGTTTTTCTTCGCTTTTCTTAATGAAAACGCCATGTTCCGAAAGCGTTACGAAAGTGATCTCATTGGTCAGTTTTTTTTCCAGCTGATCAATTGCCTCAGCAAACAAATCAGCTTGCTGAAAAGAGCAGTCAATACCTATACCTTCTTTCAATTCTTTCAAATTCGGTTTGAATAAAGTCACATCTTTATAAGCCAAAAAATTATCTTTTTTCGGATCAACAGTTGTAGGAATTTGTTGTTCTTTAGCCCATTTTACAACTGTTCCGATGATGTTTTCTGTCAGAACTCCTTTGTTGTAATCTTCGAAAATGATTGCATCAACCCGTTCGTTGGATATAATCGATTTTATTTTCTCTAAAAAGAAGTCTTCTTCTGTTCGGGAAAGTGAGTGGGTATCTTCCGTATCAATTCGCAATAAATGCTGATTGTTTCCTATGACACGGGTTTTCACTGTTGTGACACGCGTAGAGCTTTTGAGAATTCCGTTTGTCGACATTTCCTGGGTTACAAGCAAATCTGTTAACTCATTCCCTTTTTTATCGCTTCCCACAACCGAACAAAGAATTGGGTTTGCGCCAAGCGACTGAAGATTCAAAGCCACATTTGCAGCACCGCCAAGACGTTGTTCTTCTTTTCCTAAACTCACAATTGGTACGGGAGCTTCGGGACTTACCCGGTGA
>CBFGMW010000121.1:0-6965 GCA_965649925.1 uncultured Fluviicola sp. | reverse complement strand
AATTTTTTCCTGATCCTTATTAAGTTTTTGAAATTCAGCCTGGTTTCCGGAACAATTATAAACAACGAAAGCTGATAATGCTGTAATTATTAAAAAGCCTGTTGTCCGAAATTTCATTTGCTAATCCTTGTGAACAATATACAACGTTTCATTTGGTTGTAAACGATATCGTTCTTTTATCTCTGCGCTCAACGGATTATTTTCAAAAGCTACAGTTACACGGAATCCTGCTTTCTCCAGCCACTGCGGATAATCCAATCCGAAAAGACGTACATGGTCTTTCTGCCAAAAATGCTTTTCACGTTCTTCCGGAGAAGTAATTGACCAATCTTCGTATGTTTCAGATCTTGTAGTATCGAGCGGAACCTGCATAATTCCCCATCCTCCCGGACGAAGAACACGGTGTAATTCCTTCATGCATTTAAGTGCGTCATCTACATGTTCCATAACATGATTACAGAAAACCACATCAAATTTGTTGTCGTCGAGCGGAATCTCGTGCAAGTCGAAATGCATATCAGCAATAGGAGAAACCAAATCGCCTGTTAAGTAGTTCAGGTTTTTTTGTTCTTTAAATTTCTTGTGAAAACACTGTTCAGGAGCAATATGAAGCACATCGAGTTTTTCAGCAGTGAAGAAATTACTTTCCTGCTTCAGATAAAGCCACATTAAGCGATGACGTTCAAGCGTTAAATCATAAGGACATAAAACACCTTCTCTATGTGCAACGGATGAACCGTATGAAAGAAACTTTCTGAACTTGCGCTCACAAACCGGGCATTCAACCTTATTGCCTTTATATAATAACGGAGCAAAAAGCCTGAAAACATAGCTTAATCGAATCAATAACGGCCGTGGAAGTTTGTTTAATAAAAACTTGTAGAGTTTCTTCATGTCAACAAAAATAATAAACTCCTTCTTCTTCTATTACAATGCCCGTTAAATTGATAATTTTACCGTACAATCTCTACCATGAAAATGAAACTTTTAGTATTAATAATCATAGGAATCCCCATGACAATAATGGCTCAGCCCGTTGCAAAGAAACAACCTCAGAAATTCACCGAGCACGGTAATACAAGAGTTGACGACTATTTCTGGATGAATAACAGAGATTCAAAAGAAGTACTCGACTATATCGGCGAAGAAAACGCGTATACGGATAACTATTTCAATCCGCTTAAATCGTTAACAGATGGTTTATTGAACGAATTTGAGAACAGAATCGACCCGAATGAGAGTTCGGCTCCGTTTATTATGAACGGAAACACTCTTCAGTTTAAAAATGTTGAAGGAAAAGACTACAAAGAACTGTACAGAACATTTAACGGTAAAACCGAGTTGTTTTTCGATGAGAATGAGCGAGCTAATGGCAAAAAGTTTTATGCAGTCGGCGATTTCTCTTTCTCTACTTCAAATACTTTGTTCGCTTTTAGTGAAGATATAGTTGGAAGAAGAAAGTATACGATCCGTTTTATGGATGCTGTTTCCAAAAAAATGCTGAAAGACGAAATTCAAACCACCGACGGAAGTGTTGTCTGGGCCAATGATAATAAAACTGTTTACTACGTCCGAAAAGATGAAGAAACACTTCGTGAGTTTCAAATCTACAAACACACCGTTGGGTCGAATCCGGAAAAAGATGAGTTGATCTATGAAGAAAAGGATGAAGCTTATGCAGTATTCCTGACTAAATCTATTGATGATATGTACATATTTGTCAACTGCTTCAGTACAACAACAAGCGATGTTCTCCTGATCAATTTGTCAAAACCAGATGAAACCATTCATTCCATGCTGGGAAGAACCAACGATCATCTGTACGAATTAGAACACACGAAAAACGGATTCTACGTTCTTACCAATGACAAAGCCCCGAACCGGAAAGTAGTTTTTAAAGAAATCGAGTTCAAATCTGTTGCCGAAGGAAAAACGATCGTTGAACATCGAAAGGAAACATACATTGATGGGTTTCAGGCATTGAATAATCGAATAATCCTGAACGAACGAACGAAAGGAACTCAGGAATTGGTTTATTACAACTTATCAGGTAAGGCAGACGGCAAGATCAATTTCCCCGAAGCAGTTTACGAAATAGATTTTATTCATTCGGATGATCCTGAGTCGAAAGAGTTACGTTATATCTATCAATCGTTTACAATGCCTAGTACCGTTTTCGCTTATGCTTTCGATTCTAAAACAACAAGTATTGTTCATAAGAAAGAATTGCGCGACAAATCTTTCGATTCGAATAACTATACCAGTGAACGCATTTGGATAAGAGCAAATGACGGAACCGAAATTCCGGTTTCCATTGTTTACAAAAAGGGAACAGACCTGAGTAAAGCACCACTTTTACTGTACGGCTACGGCTCATACGGAGTAACTATCCCGTGTACATTCTCTCCTACCCGATTCTCACTTTTAGACAGAGGTTTTGTTTATGCGATTGCACACATACGCGGAGGAAAATTTCTGGGCGAAGATTGGTACCAGGACGGTAAACTGATGAGCAAACGAAATACATTCACAGATTTCATTAATGCAGCAGAATGGCTTGGAATGAAAAGGTACTGTGATCCAACAAAAATCTACGCTCAGGGCGGAAGCGCCGGCGGATTATTAATGGGCGCTGTAGTAAATATGGCCCCGAACCGTTTCAAAGGAATTGTTGCACAGGTTCCGTTTGTTGATGTGATGAACACTATGCTTGATGCTTCGCTTCCTTTAACTGTAGGAGAATATGAAGAATGGGGAAATCCGAATGAAGCTGCTGCGTACGATTACATGTTGAGTTATTCTCCGTATGACAATATTCAGCGCATGGCTTACCCAAGCATTTACATAACAACAGGTTACCATGACTCCCAGGTCCAGTATTGGGAACCATTGAAATGGGTGGCTAAATTGAGAGAATTCAATACAAGTAACAATCCCTTATTGTTTCATTGTACAATGGAAGCAGGTCATGGCGGCGGTTCGGGGAAATCGAATCAGCGGCAGGAAGTTGCATTGGTGTACACGTACTTGTTGCATAGCGAAGGAATTGAAAAATAAACTTGTCATATTATTTGTCTTACTTTTCTCAGGCCTTAACGCCCAGGAAAGCACCGCTGCGTATGAAAGATATACAGATCGATTTGTTTGGTTTGCCGATCTTGGTTACAGCACGGCTCCGTTATCAATCAAGATTCCGTCGCAAAAAGGAATCAACAGATTGACATTGAGAAATAACAGTAAAATGATCATCGGAATCGGCTTTTCATATAAATGGCTGACTCTCAGATTGAGCTCCGGATTATTAGGGAATCTGCGACCTTTGAGTCGTTATGGCAAAACCACCTATTATGATCTTGGAGTTGATTTCACATTAAAGAAACGCTTTTACTTTGATATTGATTTTCATACTTACGGTGGCTACACCTATAAACATGCGCTTGATTGGAATGATACGCTGAACGAACTTACACCGAATTTATACAAGTCGAATTTCCTTGCTTCGAGTTTTTCTATGAACACCTGGCATTTTTTTACTGATGAATTCAATATGCCTTCTTTTAAAGGAAAAACCGGCTGTTACAAACGTGACATCCAGACTTTCTATGTAAAATATAGTGTAAACATTTACGGCATTGGCTGTGAAGACGGGCTTGTTCCAATGGAAATCCGTGACACTACGCGAACAATTACAGAAGCGCGGAACATCGCTGCATTTGACATAGGGGCAATTCCCGGATATGCACTTGTGAAGCGTTATAAAAACATGCAGTTCGGAGTCATGGGTGGTTTGGGCGCAAGCATTCAGACAAAGTATTACGCCACAGGTGAAATAACAAGGGGATTTCTCGGATTAGCTCCAAGGATTGATTTCAAGATCACTGCAGGATGGAACCAACCGCGCTGGTTTGGAATGCTGGTTACTGATTTTGACAATAAAGGAATTCGATTCAAGGATCTGAATTACCGTCAAACATTTTATACGATCAAGTTTGTTGCGGGAATACGAATTGAGAATAAAAAAGACAAAAAGAATTGAAAAGATTTAAATACGCTTAAAGTCTGAATTCAAGTTAAAAGCTCTGTTCCTTTTCATCTCTACATTTTAAACTTTCAATTATAGAAAGGACTTTCACTCACTTTCACCTTCCACTTCGTCTCAAAATCAGAAACCGTGTTTACCAGATTATTGTATACAAAATCATTCGGGTACTGTTTTATTTCAGAGAACGGGATTAATCGTGGGGACACATTGTCGTTTTCAACCAATAGTTTTAATCGATCAAAGAAATTGATATCCAATTCATTTCCAATTGATTTTACAAATCGAACTGAAGCATCTATTGAACAACCGGATGCACCGGCAACAGATTGATCTACGGCAATTACAACGTGGTATTTTCCAACAACCATTCCCTGGGAAGTCAGTTTTGCTCCATGAGCGGCCCATTGACCAACAAACTCCTCTAGTTTTTCTTCAATCCAGACAATTTCCGTAGCATCAAGTGCACGGTTCGATTGATAAATCCAACAAGTGGAATTCGGTGTGAGATCAAAACGTTTCATTACAATTCTGCTGCGTTTGCGATTAATTCTGCGATATCCAATACCTGAATTTCGTCTTCTTTGTTGAAATTCTTCATTCCGTCGGTCATCATGGTGTTACAGAACGGACAACCGGTTGCAATTATCGTTGCGTTTGTTTCCAGCGCATCCTCAGAGCGTTCAACATTCACTTCTTTGTTTCCTTTTTCGGCTTCCTTGAACATTTGAGCGCCACCGGCACCACAACACAACCCTTTGGTTTTACAGCGTTTCATTTCAACTAACTCAGCATCCAGCTTCTCTATGAGTTCACGCGGAGCTTCGTATATATCATTGGCTCTTCCCAAGTAGCACGGATCGTGGAACGTAATTTTCTTTCCCTTGAATACCTGGCTTCCTTCTAAACGAAGCTGACCTGAATTAATCAGGTCTTGTATCAACTGTGTGTGGTGAATTACTTCGTAGTTTCCACCCAACTCAGGGTATTCATTCTTCAATGTATTGAAACAATGCGGACATGCCGTAACAATCTTCTTTACTTCATATCCGTCCAGAACCTGGATATTCATCATAGCCTGCATCTGGAATGTAAATTCATTCCCTGCTCTTTTTGCCGGATCTCCGGTACAAGATTCTTCAGCACCTAAAACGGCAAAGTTCACATTGCATTTATTCAGGATCTTCACAATTGCTTTCGTGATCTTTTTTGCTCTATCGTCGAAACTACCGGAACAACCAACCCAAAACAACAAATCTGGTGATTTTCCTTGCGCCATCATATCGGCCATTGTCGGAACGTGTAATGTGCTCATAATACTTCTTTTAGTTGCAAACGCTTAGTTTACGCGTTAATACGTGTTCACTTCTATTCGATTTATTGTTCCTGATCGAAACCATTAAAACGATCTCGTCTTTTGATGACAGTACTTTTCCGCGGTAACTATTGTCACCTACAGAAGAAAGTGCTATTCCAGTTCCAGAAAGAACCATTGATTCGCTATCAGAAAGTTCTCCCGGAACTAATACACGAACCATGTAAGTCTGTTTATTCTCCAAACAATTCGGATCACCGTCAATGTCCAAAACAATTGTATTCGTTGGCCTGTTAAAAGACGTCATCAAAAGAAAAACAACTAAACCAACTACTGAGAATTTCATAACTTCAAATGATTTTTTTATCAATCGCTTATTGTACTTATGCTTCGTTAATCCAGTTTCCTCGGTCAGATTGTGCAAACTGCCACGGAGCTCCGTTGTTTTCAATATTTGTAAGCATTCCGGCTAATTCTGTCGGTACTTTCGATTCTTCCATTACCAGATAACGGCGCAAATCTATAATAATAGAAAGCGGATCAATGTTCACAGGACATTCCTGCACACAAGCGTTACAAGAAGTACATGCCCAAATCTCCTCTTCTTTAATATAATCTCCCAGCAATGATTTCCCATCATTGAAATCTTTCCCGTTTTTACGAACCCCTTCTGCGTATTCCGTCAAACGATCACGGGTGTCCATCATTATTTTACGCGGAGAAAGTAATTTCCCTGTAATATTTGCCGGACAAGACGAAGTACAGCGCCCGCACTCGGTACAAGTATACGCATCTAATAAGTTCTTCCAGGTCAGATCGTTTACATCCTTGGCACCAAAGCGCTGCGGTTCTGCATCTGATGCTGGAGCGGCATAAGGATCTGCTGTCGGATCCATCATCAACTTTACTTCGTTGGTAACAGATTCCATATTCGTGAATTTTCCTTTTTTCTCCAAATTTGAATACCACGTGTTAGGGAATGCCAAAAGGATATGAAAGTGTTTAGAGAATGGCAAGTAGTTCAAAAACGCGATGACCATTGTTAAATGTCCCCACCAACCTATTCTTTCAAGCAAGTGAAGTGTTTCTGCATCCATGTTGTAGAAAAATCCTTTACCTAAATACTGACTGATAGCGAAACCAAAGGTTCCTGAACTTTCAGATGCATGTGATTTCCCCATTTGGAAGAGCGCTTCGTCGGTGCCGTTCATAGTGAAAATGCAGCAAACCAAAATGATTTCCATGCAGAGAATAATGTTGGCATCACGTGTTGGAAAACCTTTCATTTCACGATTTTTGAACCGTGCAATTTTCAGGATGTTTCTTCGGGCAAGGAATATAATTGTTGCAACTAAGGCCAAAAGCGACAACACTTCAATGAATGAGATCATAAATGTATAGAAACCGCCAAGTGCATGCATAAAGAAACGATGATTCCCGGTAGTGCCATCAATAATGATTTCGATTAACTCGATTTGAGTAATTACGAAGGCCACATACAAAGCCAAATGCAGCAATGCCGGAATTGGCCTGGAAAACATTTTCTTTTGTCCCAAAGCTACAAGGGCCATCGTTTTCCATCGTTCAGCTTTATTATCAGATCTGTTTACA
>CBFGMW010000120.1:0-7015 GCA_965649925.1 uncultured Fluviicola sp. | reverse complement strand
TCCGTAATTCGGGTTTACAGGACTGGATCCACTCCCGGAACCAGCGCCAGAATTACCCCCGCTTCCATAGGCAGAACAACTTGTTTTCCGGGTAGAATCGCAGGAATTAAAAACGAAAAATGATAGAATAAAGGCGAAGTAGTAAGTGTATTTCATAAGGTATTGGTTCATCAGTAAGATTGACAGATAACGAATTCAGACCGAAAAGTTACATGTTTTCTTTGAAAACATCACTGAATCGGATTCTTAGGTTTCAAATAGAAATAAATCCCTGATCTGACTACAAAAGAGCTCCACGGACCAGAAGATTCGTACTCAAAAGTCGATTGACTCAGGAGATTCAGATCGACATGAAGATACAAACGTGGTTTCAATTGAATTTCGTTTTGTAAACCAATACTGAAACCCCAAACGGTCCTGGTTAAAAGAAATCCGGCACTTTCTGATTCACGATCTAACGAATTGTCTGAAAAATAGTACCACCTTCTTGTATAATTATAGCTGAGTACCGAACCAAAGAATAAACCAGGTGAAATAAGTAATCGGAATTTCTCGCTATGAACAATGGGCAGTTGCCACTTGATACCAAACTGTAAAAACTGAATTTTATAATCGCTTAGAGCGTAAGTAGTATCGTATTTATAGCTATTCGGAAGTGAAACCCGGGAATCTCTGTGATAGTTATTTTCAGCAAATTGGATAAAAAGCTCTTTTCTTCGAAGCCTATTATCTTTCTTTTTGATTATAAAACTTTGGCCGATTTCATAAGCTAATCCAACTTGCGACTGGCTGCCGGATTTCGATGTACCAATTCCGAAACAACCACCATACTGAGTTCGGGGAACCTGAGAAAAAGAGTTTAGAATAAAACTCAGAAAAACGATTGTAGCAAAGCTGATTTTCATTGAATGAGCCGATTGTTTTACCAAGATAACCCAAATTCAATGTGTTTCTCAAAAATTCAGGGAAAACACTTCAACTTACAAATCGAAAATGTGCTTTTCAGCGTGGTAAGAAGAACGAACTAACGGACCGCTCTCAACGAAACGGAATCCCATTTCCAATCCTAATTTTTCGTATTTCTGAAAACGTTCAGGTTCTACAAATTCAGTAATTGGCAAATGTTTTGGAGTTGGCTGCAGGTATTGACCAAGTGTCAGAATATCTACTCCAACAGCACGAAGATCCTGCATCGTTTCAATGATTTCTTCGTCAGTTTCTCCCAAACCAAGCATAACACCTGATTTCGTACGCATTCCCCCTTTTTTCAAACGGAAAAGCACTTCCAGACTGCGGTCATACTTTGCCTGAATACGCACTTGTTTGGTCAAACGACGCACCGTTTCCAGGTTGTGTGAAACGATTTCAGGAGCTACATCAATAATATTTTGAAGGTTTTCCCATTTTCCGGCAAAATCCGGTATAAGCGTTTCCATAGTCGTTCCGGGACTTTGGTGTCGAATAGCTCTTACGGTTTGTACCCAGATCTCAGAACCACCGTCTTTCAAATCGTCGCGATCAACAGAAGTAATTACGGCATGTTTCACACCCATTGTTTTCACAGAATGCGCAACGCGTCCGGGCTCAAATTCGTCCACAGCATCCGGTCGACCGGTTTGAACGGCACAAAAACCACAAGAACGCGTACAGATATTTCCAAGGATCATAAACGTCGCTGTTCCTTCGCCCCAGCATTCACCCATATTCGGGCAGCTTCCGCTTTCACAAATGGTGTGCAGCTTATGTTCATCCACCAATGCACGTACTTTACGGTAATTCTCACCCGTAGGTAATTTGACGCGTAACCACTTTGGCTTCTTGATACGAATGGAATTCTCTGTTGTTGTTATTTCTTCCGACATGATAAAATCAGTACTTTTGATGCAAAATCGTACTCAGCTTACAAAAGTACGAAGAAGGAAAATTACAATGGCAACTTCAACGGTAAAATATCTTGGTGGTTTGCGTACAGAATGTACACATCTTCAATCGGGAACGGTCATTCATACGGACGCACCAACCGACAACCACGGAAAAGGCGAGAAATTTTCTCCTACCGATTTGGTCGCTACAGCTTATGCTTCGTGCATGATCAGCATTATTGGTATTTACTGCAATGAACATGGTCACCATTACGAACACGGAACAGCAACTGTTACTAAGATCATGGCTTCTGCTCCAAGAAGAATCGGGAAGTTGGTGATTGAAATGGATTTATCCGGAAACGGCTGGGATGCCGAGACTTTTGAAAAAGTGAAACGTGCTGCATTGGCTTGTCCGGTTGCGCGATCAGTGAGTGCAGATATTGAACTAGAAATTACATTTAATGGGTTATAGAGACGACAAAAAGGACGACCGTGGTGAACGCGGGGATCGTGGTGAACGCAGATCAACTTTTGGAAGTGGATCATTTGAACGTAAACCAAAAGCAGATGCTGAAGATATCATCTACGGAATCCGTAATGTAATTGAAGCGGTAAAAAACAATGTAGAGATCAATAAAATTCTGATCCAAAAAGGAATTGACAAAGATTTATTCGAAGAACTACGCACCATTTTAACGGGAAAAGATTATCAATTGCAATTTGTTCCGATTGAAAAATTGGCAAAGTTAACAGCCAACAATCACCAGGGAGTTGTTGCATTTACTTCACCGATTGAATACAAGAATATTGAAGAATTGTGTGATCAGTGGTTAGCTGAAGGCAAAGAACCCTGCGTGCTGGTTTTAGACCGAATCACCGATGTAAGAAACTTTGGCGGAATTGCACGTACAGCAGCTTGTATGGGCGTTGATGCAATTTTGATTCCTTCAAAAGGCGGAGCTTTGGTTTCTGCAGATGCCATGAAAACTTCTGCCGGAGCATTACATGCAATTCCGGTTTGTAAAACCGATCTTTTGAAAGAAAGCTTGTTCTATTTGCAGCAAAGCGGCTTCCAGATTGTTTCCTGTACGGAGAAATCGAAAGTGAACGTGGAGAATTACTCTTTCTTTGGTCCAACAGCCATTATTTTAGGATCAGAAGAAGACGGGATCTCGCACGATTTGCTTAAAATGTCGGACGTTAGAGTTTGTATTCCAATGGACGGAACGATTTCTTCACTGAATGTTGGCGTTGCAACCGGAATGGTGTTGTATGAACGTTTGAAGCAGGTTCGGGCTGTGAAATGATCCATTTTTTAACTAATCATCAAAAATGAAACTAATTATTCTATCACTTATTTTTGCAACGACTGCTTCTGTAGGTATCTCGCAAACATCCGTTTCTAACGAAAACGTAAAAACTGATTCAACTCTAAGAAGAAAAACAGACACAAAGTTTATTGAAATAACAAAAGTTAGTTTATTCTTTGAAAATCCAGAAGTTGATTATCAGGAATTCAAAATTATCCATCAGGACGATCTTAAAAGCGCAATGGTGGAGGAAGAAGAGAAATGGTTAAAAAAGGAGCTAAAGGCTCAGGAAAAAGAGACTTTTGTTTCCTCTTCAACGGAAAAACAGCAAATATCGATTGATTACACCATTTTTACTGGGATAACAAGTGATACACTTATTCATTTCGGTTATTCAGATACCGTGAAATCCATTTATCCTGACAATTTGAACACTCTTTTTATTGAGGGGAAAATTCTAAAAATTCATGAGTTTCTTATTAAAACTCCAACAGGAAACAGAAAGGATTATTTCAAGCTAAAAATTATCATGAAATGGTACATCAAGAATATTTACGGAGAAACTTTGGATTCTATAACCACAACCGAATTATCAGACAAATTTGATAGCTATTTTGATTATCCACATTTCACAATGCCTAATTTAATAAACACAGTTGAAAGCGGTGTTGTCAATTCATTGTTTGGATTAATGGAAAGCTCACAATTTCAAGCTCATACAGCTATTGTAACATCTTCGGATAAACCCGGTAATATTTTCAAAATTGAGAAGCCACTTCAGCTAGTTCAAAAGAAAGAAGATGCTGTTCATGCTTGTGTTACGATCAAAACTAAAAACGGTCATGGAAGTGGTTTTGCAATTTCCAATGACGGATATATCCTGACAAACTTTCATGTCGTTGCCGGAGAAGAGTTTGAGAAATATCCTGAAATCACTGTAATCAATAACAAAGGTGAAGAAATGATTGCTCAAGTAATTCGTGTAAATAGATCGAATGATCTTGCACTTTTAAAAGTGGACAAATCTTTTGAAAAAGCATTCAAAATTACATCTACCAAACAATATGAAATTTTACAGACGGTGTATACGATTGGAACTCCAAAATCAACAGAACTTGGTCAATCAATTGCTATGGGTGTAATCTCAAACGAACGAAAAGCAAAAAACTTAGATCTCATTCAATTAGGAATGCCAATAAATTCGGGTAATAGTGGTGGTCCTTTATTCTCTATGGATGGCGCTTTGCAAGGTGTAATTGTCGCAAAACTTTTTGGCTGGGGTACAGAAGGTATAAGCTTTGCTATACCAGGTTATAGACTCACTGAGTATCTCAACATAGAGTACTAATAAAGTAATTTTTTAAGAGCACCAAAATGAGAATATTTAGTCAAATAGTGTTATTGCTATGTACTTTTTGTTTAGTACAATGTGGGTCAGTTTTTGCTCCAAAAAAACAAACAATTACACTTAGGACATCTGATCCAAAAACAACGATCTACCTTGATAATACTGAATTTGGACAAGACTCCTCAATCACGGGTGTTTTAAAAAAAAGTAAAACTGTTACCGTACACGAAATCAAACTAGAGCTACCTGGACATAAAACGTCCTATCAGGTTTTGAAGCCAAAAGGACGGTATCCACTTTTCTGGGTTTTACAGGCACCGCATGTATTACTATTTGGCATCCCTACAGTAATTGATTTAGGGACTACAACTCCGCATCGGTATGAAAAAACAACAACTTTAGATACCCCATTAGCAATAGTTCTCAGAGCAGAAAATCAAAAAAACATTGATCTTTACGGCATATATATCGATTGGAATAATATTGACACAAATTGTATGTATATAGATACAAAAAGAAATAAAAGCACATCACTTGCAATTAATACTGCTGAAGAGAAATATAAACAAAAGAATATCGCTGTTTTAAACAAAACTATGACACGAGATTTAAGACAGGTTGATTTAGGCAATTGCAATTTTCAGGTAAACGAGTATTTACGAAAAGGGAATTTCATTGACACTTTACATACGGTTTTCAAAGACGAAAGCAATAGTTTCGAATTAGAAGGCAAAATCATTTCTTTTAAAAGATATTCCTTAAAGACGAAAGGCTACGGACCACATTTTAAAGCCAAAACGGAAGTAGTTTGGTATCTACGAAACACTTATGGCGAGCGAATTGATTCAATTACTGATGCTTCTTTTTCTGATGAACGTACTCGTGCAACGAATCAAGAATTAATGCAAGATGCTGTTGAAAATTCGTATTTCAAAATCATGAAAAGTAATCAGGTACAAAAGGTCATTCTTCGAGAAGAAAATTTCGCATTTACGGATGATCAAATTCTCGTAAAAAGCCCTGAAAACCTAGTGCAAAGAGCAATTGACGCCAGTCTAGCTTCGGTTCTTGTGAAATCAAAGAATGGGCATGGCTCTGGTTTTGCTATTTCAAATGATGGATATATTTTAACAAATTACCACGTAATTTCTGATGGAGAATATGGACCTTCTTCCGAGCTGTTTATCGTACGACCTGATGGAACAAAGAGCATAGCGCACATTATACGTTTTAATAAATCGAAAGATATTGCGCTACTGAAAGTCGATACCGTTTTTGAAAAGGCTTTTGAAGTAAGTGATATAAAGTCTTACGAACTATATCAAGATATCTACACTATCGGGGCACCTAAATCTACGGAATTGGGTGAATCATATAATTACGGCTTGTTATCAAATGAAAGAACAACTTTTAACGTTGATCTAATTCAGTTATTCATGTCAGTGAACGCTGGTAATAGCGGTGGACCTATCTTTGACAAAAGCGGTACTCTTCACGGAATTGTGGTTTCCAAACTTTCCGGGATAAGCACTGAGGGTATTTCCTTTGCCATTCCTTCTTATAAAATTTCGGAATATTTAAATATAACATTCAACTGAATTACCAGTGGTGTTTTGGAGATAATTTGCGGATATACTCTTATCGATAAATATACAGAGGGTACTTATTTCCCAACGACAATGCTCAGATCCATATACCCAGTTTGTTCCTTTCGAAGCTTTTTCTTGTTTAAGCGAGCTGGATTGGCATGACAAATGGTCGAAATACTTATGTTGTAAAGAAATCGGAAAAGAAGAATTGCGCGTACTGCTTGGGAAAGTTGATCAAGATTTAGGAATCATTGATTGAAAATTGATTTTAATACTTGTCCCTACTAATCAAAATCTATTTTCCCATCAGCCTGAAGCCATCCAAATTTACCACGTTCAGTTACAATGTAAACCCACCATTCGGTTTGTGGTTTGGATTTCAAAATTCCTTTCGGAGGTACCAAAGACCATAATTCGGGAAGATATTCATCAAAAACTTTTCCTTTGTACCAAAGATCGTAAACACCTTCGCCTTTGTAAGCCAAAACAGGTATTTCCTCTCCTTTCTTAAAATCCAGAAAACTTTCTGTGATAATTAATTTACCTGGCTCTATAACATGTACGTTTCCTTTTAGCGCCTTGAATGATTCGCCTTTTTTCAATGAAAATAAAAGCTCCGTTTTGTCTTCACTTTTGTAAACATCCGTGGAGCTGTTGGTTTTCCATATTTTCCGATATTTGCACCCCTCAAACGGACACACATTTTTTTGAATGAAAGGAAGTGCGAGGTCGTCTGTCTTACGGGAGTTTGTTTTTTTGTTTTCCGGTGAATCGACACTTTGTTTTTCTTTAGAAGCTGTTTCGATTTCCGATAAAACCTCCGCATCATCTTCTCTCACTTCATTCTGATTAACCACCGTTTTCTCATTAGAATCAGAACGATTAGAATAACAGCTTGCTAAC
>CBFGMW010000119.1:0-7025 GCA_965649925.1 uncultured Fluviicola sp. | reverse complement strand
ATTCGTATTCGCTGTAACACCATTCAACTTTACATCTATTGCAGCCAACTTATGTGCGGCTCCGGCAATGATGGGGAATGTTGTTGTTTGGAAACCGGCAGAATCACAAATGTACTCTGTGCAGGTAATCATGGATTTATTTGAAGCAGCCGGAGTTCCTGCCGGAGTAATCAATATGGTTGCTGTTGACGGGCCTACTGCCGGTGACGTTGTTTTTAAACACAAAGCATTTGCCGGATTACATTTCACAGGTTCAACTGGAGTTTTCCGCCATTTGTGGAAAGAAATCGGAAACAATATTGAGAATTACCGCACTTACCCGCGTATTGTTGGAGAAACAGGTGGAAAAGATTTCATAATGGTTCACAAGAGTGCAAATGCGGCTGAAGTAGCAACAGCTATTGCCCGTGGAGCTTTCGAATTCCAGGGACAAAAATGTTCAGCTGCCTCAAGAGCATATATCCCAAGTAATTTGTGGGGAGATGTGAAGCAAATTTTGGTGGATCAGGTAAAATCGTTTAAAATTGGTTCTCCTGCCGACACATCCAATTTCGTGAATGCGGTAATTGATGAACGAGCGTTTGATAAAATTGCTTCTTATATTGATTTCATTAAGTCGCAATCTGATGCTGAAATCATTGTTGGAGGAACTTACGATAAAAGCATCGGTTATTTTATTGATCCGACTGTTGTAGTTACAACAAATCCTAAATTCAGAACGCTGTGTGAAGAAATCTTCGGACCGGTTATGACCATTTATGTGTACCCGGAAAACGAATTTGAAGCGACATTGAAATTATTGGATGACACTTCTGATTACGCTTTAACAGGTTCCATTATTTCGAATGACCGCTATGCAATTCAAACTGCAACACTGGCTTTGGAAAATGCAGCAGGGAATTTCTATATCAATGATAAACCAACGGGTGCAGTCGTAGGACAGCAGCCGTTTGGTGGTGCGCGTGGTTCAGGAACAAATGATAAAGCAGGGGCAGCAATGAATTTGTTGCGCTGGGTTTCGGCACGAACAATTAAGGAAACTTTTGTTCCTCCAACAGATTACAAATATCCGTTTTTGGGATAATTTGATATGATGCCAATGCGTAGGGGCGGGTCGCGACCTGCCCCTACGATTTTATATCAATCAACAAACATCATGGATTTCGAGAAAAAATACCCAATCACCCAAAGATCAAACGAACATTTATTAGTTCAATGGACGCGAGGCTACAGACAAGTTGATGTATATTACAATGACCAACTCATTGGTTCCGTTCAGGGAGCCGGAAAATTGCAGAAAGGAACTTCGTTTCTCTCCGATTTGGGACCTGTGACACTGAAACTCTCGGAAAAACCCGTAACACTCGATGTGATTGTTGACAGGTATCACAGCCCGGTCAATGTTTCTCATCCATTTAAGGAATTGAAAAAATCTGCGGTTTTCTTCTGGATGATAACTGCTTTTGCAATTGTAGGGGCATTATTAGATGGAATGTCTTTTAGTATTGGAGGCTTTGGTCTAATTCTAATATCGTACAATTTAATTCTAATCGGATTATACATTACTGCTTCAATTTGTGTTTCGAAAGGAATGGCCTGGGCATTTTACATGGGATTTTGTTTATACTGCTTAATAACCTTTTTTAGTTTACTTGCTCTCCCGATCTCAGGAGTATTTGGTATTGTCGGCTTTTTAATTCGAATTTTAATGGTTGTTTTTTTGAGTATAAATATGAAATACGCGAATCAAACCATCAGGCATAAGAAATTTAATATACATTGGACTAATTCGGATTTATTAGACAGTTAAATGAATTCCTTAATACGTATGAAATTACTGAGAGTTCAGGAGTATACTTTCTAGGATCAAGCATTAAAAAA
Source organism: uncultured Fluviicola sp. (assembly GCA_965649925.1). GTDB lineage: Bacteria > Bacteroidota > Bacteroidia > Flavobacteriales_D > Crocinitomicaceae > Fluviicola. The sequence goes on along the minus strand of CBFGMW010000119.1, from coordinate 5,144 downwards.
AACTACTGCTATGAAGAAATACAGCATCTTTTCATTCTTTGTACTTGTCCTGTTTATGATAGTAGTCAGGTTCTGTTATTTCACCAACGATTCCAAAAACGGATACAACGCAACCACTTATGATGCGCTTGGATATTATATGTATTCCCCCGCCATTTATATTCATCACGATGTAAAGAAATTATCATGGTTCCCGGAAATGGATTCAACCTACAACATGTCGGGTGGTTTGTTTTACCAGGGAATGCAGTTGGAAAACGGAGATTTTACTTTTAAATACCTCGGTGGAGTTTCCATCATGCAGCTTCCGTTCTTCGCAATTGGACATGTTATAGCCAGTTTTTCAGAGGCTCCGTCCGATGGGTTTTCGTGGCCTTACCAATACTCCATTATGTGGGGAGCCATATTCTGGTGCGCACTTGGTTTGTGGTTTTTGCGAAAGGTTTTACTGAAGTATTATTCTGAAACAATAACCGCAATAACGCTCCTGTTTATTGGGCTTTGTACGAACTGGATTCAATATGTAAGTATTGACGGAGCACAAAGTCACGCGCATATTTTCCCGCTTTATTGCTTTGTACTTTACTGGACAATGAAATGGCATGAAACACCACGCTGGAAATACGCTTTGTTCATTGGGTTAACAATTGGTCTTGCAACCATTTCCCGCCCCACAGAGTTGATTATGTTCTTCATTCCGCTGCTTTGGAGTTTAGAAAAAAGTGGCAGTCTGAAAACAAAATGGCAGCTTTTTAAACAGAATAAATCACACCTGTATTTGGCTTTATTAGGTGGTTTTTTGGGAATGCTGCCACAATTCATTTATTGGAAATACACAACCGGCTCCTGGGTTTACGACGTAGGCAGCAAATGGACATTTGCAAACCCGTGGTGGCGCGTACTTATTGGTTTTGAAAAGGGCTGGTTCATTTATACTCCCATTACTGTTTTTATGGTTCTTGGGTTGTTTTTCATGAAAGGAAAGCCTTTCCGGAAAGCAGTGCTTACTTTTTGTTTGTTGAATATCTGGATTGTTATTTCATGGTTCGACTGGCGTTACGGAGGAACCTATTCTTCGCGTGCAATGGTTCAGAGTTACCCGGTTTTCGCTTTAGGTTTTGCTGCTTTGCTGGAGCGAATTTTTGTCAGAAAGTGGAAAATAGCTGTTCTCGTTGTTGGAGCGTGGCTTGGATTTGTGAATCTCTTTCAGATCTGGCAATACAATAGAACTATTCTGCATTACGATCACATGAATGCACGGTATTACAAGGCAATATTTCTTGATTCAAATCCCACACCACTTGATTATAGTTTACTGGATACAGATGAGCTGATGCCGAAAAACAGGCCTGCCGTAATGGTAGCACAACGCAAGGAAAAGGAATTGATTCTTGGACCGGGAACTTATCCCGTTTTCACGAGCAACAAGATTTTCTATCATTGGCTTGTTACGGAGATTGAGTTTGAAGCCGAATACGGTGTTACAGAGGGAACTATACATGTTGCATCCTTCAAAGAAGGGAAACTTCAAAAAGGGAAATTCTTTAGACTGGCTGTTCCCGAATCTGCAAACGGGAGGAAAATGATATACATCAATCATTTCTCTTTAGAGAAGGAATGTGATTCTTGTATAGTAAGCATGGATACCTGGAATAATGTGAAGTTCAAAAACTTTAAATCAACAGTGACAGGTCATAATTGATCATTTCAGGCATTTAAAATAGTCGAAAGGTTCACGACAGGTGTTACACGTATAATGTGCTTTGCAGGAGGTGCTGCCAAATTGTGAAACCATCTTTGTGTCGTTTGAATGACACAGCGGGCATTGAACAATAGGAGGAGCGGCGAACAGAACGCTTTTATCAACTTCGTCAGATGGAGGAGCAATTCCGTAAGCTTTGAGTTTTTTTCGTCCTTCTTCGCTGAGCCAATCTGTTGTCCAGGCAGGATGAAGTACCGTTTTTACTTCCAGCTCAATTCCCTCTGCGCTTAAGTGAGATAATCTTAGAAGAATATCCTTTTCAATAGTCTTCATTGCCGGGCAACCGGAATAAGTTGGTGTAATAGAAATGACTAATTTGTTGTCGTTGAAATCAACAGATCGAACAATACCCAAATCCAGAACCGATAAAACAGGAACTTCCGGATCCATTACTGTTTCCAGTTCTTTCCATATTTGTTCGGAAGTTACCATTTCATTCCCGGATAGGCACGTTGCATATATTGCATTTCAGCCAGAATGTAGCCCAGATGTTCAGTATGCATTCCCATTCTTCCTGTAAAATGTACGGGCTTTGCTTCGGGAAGAGCCAGTGTTGCCTGTTCAAAAACCGATTGAACACGAGCAAGCCACGGAGCGCGGAGTGCGTTCAGATCAACTGCAATCCCCTGAGCGATTAACTCCTGGTCCAATTCGTTCATAAAGAACAATTCTTCTGTATATTTCCATAAAGCATTCACAGCTTTTGTAATACGCTGGTTCGATTCTTCCGTTCCATCTCCCATTCGAATCACCCATTCTGCAGAATGTTTGTAGTGGTATTTCGTTTCTTTCAACGATTTTTCTGCAATTGCAGCAAGTTGTTCATCTTTTGAAGAAGCCAAAGCCGCATAGAATTCTACGCGGAAAGCATCGAAGAAAAAAGATCTTGCAATGGTTTGTGCGTAATCGCCATTGGGTTGCTCAACTAAAAGTACGTTTGCATATTGACGATCGAAACGCAAAAAAGCCAAATCATCTGAACTTACCAAATTCGGGAAATCGTTGTGAGTTTCGCGCATGGAAGCCGCATACTCGAATAACGAAGTTGCCTGGCCAATCAAATCCAAAGAAATGTTCGTTAAAGCAATGTCTTCTTCCAAAATTGGACCGTGACCACATAATTCTGCCAAACGCTGACCTAAAATAAGACTGTCATCGGCAATGCGAAGAGTATATGTAAATGTGTTGTTTTTCATTGAAAGTCGTTTTGGTTCATATCACATGTAATGACAGGTCGCGACCTGTCATTACATGTGTGAAATTCCGTCCGGAACGTCGTAAAAAGTAGGGTGACGATAAACCTTGCTATTTGCCGGTTCGAAAAAAGCATCCGAATCTGCAGGATCAGAAGCAAATACGTTTGCCGATTCTACAACCCAAATAGAAACACCTTCGCTTCTTCTTGTATATACATCACGTGCATTATCTACAGCCATTTGTGCATCAGATGCACGAAGACTTCCTACGTGTTTGTGACTCAATCCTTGTTTGCTGCGGATAAATACCTCCCAAAGAGGCCATTCTGCTGTTGACATGTTCTGATTTCTTATAGTTAAGAGGCTTGTTTAGCCGTTCTTGATTTTACTTTTTCTGCATGTGCAGTAGCTGCTTCACGCACCCACATTCCACGTTCTTTTGCCTCTCTGCGGGCCGAAACACGTTCCTCGTTACACGGACCATTTCCGGCTACTACCTGCCAAAATTCTTCCCAATCAATTGGTCCTGATTCGTAATGACCGGTTTCTTCATTGAACTTTAAATCCGGATCGGGAATCGTCAAGCCGATCATTTCAGCCTGAGGGACAGTTACATCAACAAACATCTGACGTAATTCGTCATTTGTGTGACGTTTAATTTTCCAGTCCATGGATTGTTTTGTGTGTTTCGATTCTGCATCGTTAGGGCCAAACATCATTTGCGCAGGCCACCAAAAACGGTTCAACGCATCCTGTGCCATAGCTTTTTGTTCCGGAGTTCCTGCTGCCAAAGTCATCATAATTTCAAATCCCTGGCGCTGATGGAAAGACTCTTCTTTACACACACGAACCATGGCACGTGCATAAGGTCCGTAAGAACAACGACACAAAGGAACCTGATTCATAATTGCCGCACCATCAACCAACCAGCCAATTGCTCCCATATCTGCCCATGAAAGTGTAGGATAGTTGAAAATGGAAGAATATTTCGCTTTTCCGGAATGTAAATCATCAATAGTTGCTTCGCGATCTGCTCCTAAAGTTTCCATTGCACTGTACAAGTACAAGCCATGCCCGGCTTCATCCTGAACTTTCGCCAATAAAACTGCTTTACGGCGCAGGTTTGGCGCACGGGTAATCCAGTTTCCTTCCGGTAACATCCCAACAATTTCCGAATGGGCGTGCTGGGAAATCTGGCGAATTAATGTTTTACGATAATCATCCGGCATCCAATCTTTCGGTTCGATGCGAATTTCACTATCAATCTTCGCCTGAAAGGCCGTCTGTAAATCTGAAATATTTTTCGTTTCCATATGAAATGGCTGAATTACTTAGTTTCTGGTATTACTGATTTTGACTGAAACCTCACTCAAAATGCCTAACAAAGATACAAATTCTAAGCTTTAGAAAAAACAAAAAGAATCCGCGTTAACGGATCCTTCTTGCTTGGTTGGTGAATAAACTCTCTGTCGCTTGTCTACCAGGAAAGGTTTGGCATACAGAAAACTTTCACAGGGGTATTGGATTGGATTTATGGAAAAGTCTAATGCGTTTTCATGTACTCTTCGAGCTCCGAATAGTTCGTCGAATAGGTGAAAGAACTTTTTAATAAGAAATAATTCGCCTTATCTCTGCAGTAAGAATAAGCAGCTTTTGCGAATTCAAGCCGGTTGGAATCGTAAGTGAATTTTTTAGCAATTTGATTGATTTGTGAAGCTGATAAGCTGCTTTTTGAAACGTATGTGTTCGCTTCTGTAAGTTTATTGCTGTCGAATGACTGTTTATCGAGGTAAGCTAAAAATTCATTGAATGAAGCATCTGTGTTCTGATCGTAAATGTTTCCGGTATTACTTCCATGACCTCCGCCTGTATTGTTTACAACAGTGCCAACAGTTTGCGTAGTATACCAGTTTGTAACAGAAATTGTAACGTTTTGAAGAATGGCTAAAGTTCCGTAGCTATCCAGTTCAGCAATCGTACGCTGATTGGTTCCCAATTGAACATAGTTGTTAAAAACAATTGTATTGGTATTCAGATCAGTAACAATAACCTGCGTGTTTCCGGCATATAAATCAAAGAAACGGAACATGGAAGTGGAATTTGTTTGAAGCTGTCCGCCGGCGCTTACCTGAAAATTACCGCTGCGGTTTACTTTCAGGAATAATTCTGATGCAAAAAATTGAAAG
>CBFGMW010000118.1:0-7036 GCA_965649925.1 uncultured Fluviicola sp. | reverse complement strand
CCAGTTGCTTTTCTATCCCTTCTAACAAACAGGTTTCTTCTGCCTCCAGATTATTCGTTACATCCTGAGTTTGCAGGGCAGCAACAAATTGCCTTACATGAACGGAATTAGAACCAATATGAGCTACTTTCATTTTAATCTCTGAGTTATTCAAATGTAATGAATCATTCGGCATGATTTGTCATTTGATTCATGGATAGATTACATATTTCAACCTCCGTTGCTCAGCAATGTTTCAATTAATTCCTGCATTTTCCCAACTTGCGTTTTTCGATGCTGCGCCATTCGCTGTTCTTCCGAAAGGTGTTTAATCTGTCCGTTTTTCCAATCCTGGTAAGCTTGCCAAAGAGCAATTTTGTTCTCGGAAAGATCTGTGCATTCGGCAACATAACCTATGTTTAACTCATTTACCAATTTGGCAGCAACATCGTCTTTGTCTACACAGGCAATTATAGGCTGGTTGACAGAAATATAGTCGAATAATTTACCTGTAAAAACGCCCTTTTGTCCGCTTCTCGGATGAAGTACGAGGTTTGCATCCATGGTCATCATTTTTTCGATGGCCTGCAAGTAAGGCAAGGGCGGCAAGAATTTCACATAGCTTGATAAACCAGAAGGAATATCGAAGTTTCTGTGTGCCCCAACAACGTGAAATTCAAATTGAAAATCCGGATGTTCTTTTTTCAAAGCTTCTAAGGCAGCAAAGAATGTTACCGGTTTACGACCGCCATAAAAACTGCCGAAATAGCCAAAAGTAAACACTTCATTTTTGTGCGAATGATCGTTGATCAAATTGTGATTGAAACCATTTCTGATCTCTTCAAAATGGTTCACATTCGGACAAAGACGTTTGAAATCCTGAACTATCGGGTCGCTTACCGATGTAATTGCTGCAGCATATTTGTCTACTAAAAGTTCAATCTGGCGCATGCGTGCTTTTTGCTGATCGTTCAGCCCCGGGTTCATCGACATTTCATCGCGCATATCGGCAATCCACTTCACCTGTTTATTTTCGCGGATAAACCCGGCTGCAGCCAAATGGGTTTCCTGAGGGGCGAAACTGCTTATCACTACATCGAAAGGAGGTTTTTCATGAACAAGGGAAAGACTTTTTGTTACTTCAGCCTGCCAGCGGGAAAGCGGATCTTTTGTTACTTTCGACATCAAAACTTTGGCCGCCGTTTTCGACAAATGGATAATTCTATGGTCGGTTTGTTTACTTCGCAGTTTATCCACAATCGATCGCGCTCTGAAATAATGCACTTCCACATTATCTGACCATTTCTTTATTTCTGCATGTGGTCCAAGGGCGAAAACCGTAACGGTATAATTTTCCGAAAGAAATTCAACAAAAGCCAGCATACGATTAGTTGCTACACTTTGCTGAGGCGGAAACCAGGTGGTGACCAATGCAATATGTCTTTTACTTTCCACTATTCTTCAAAAATTGCACGTAATTACTCATCAAACGCTGCTTGTTCCATTTCAATTTCGATTTTTTCACCAGTTCCGGATCCGGCTTCATTCCCCGTTCCTTTATTCGCTGAATCACAGAATTAAAAGCAGATTCCAATTCGTCCTTGCTCTGAACCAAAGTAGTCAATTCGCAAGGTAAAGTCATCAAGGTTTCGGCACCTGTGCTTAATGCTTCAATAACTGAAACCGAAAAGCCGTCGTGTTCGGTAAAACGTAAAAACAACGGCGCATTTCTAACTGCTTCCATAAATACAGATGCAGGCTGCCAACCAAAAAACGTCACATTTTCCGGACATTCAACTTCCGGATTACTCATCCCGAACACCTGAAACCCGATAGACGGAAACAATTCAGCTGATCGTTTCACCCACTCTAAACCGTAAAAAGCTTGCCTGTTCTCTGCAATGTAGGTTACAGCAACCATTTTCGGGTAATTAGAAATCGGTTCGGTATCAATTGTAGAGAATTTAAACTCGAGCCAAACAGGATTGAGTTCTATGCTTTTTAATTCTTCCTCCAGCCATTGAGAATCAATTGCATTCACTGCATAATCAATATACTTGCGATTAATTGTCTTATTCTGATAACGTTCCATGGCATGGAGAGAATCCGTTCCCATCCATTGCAGGATCAGTTTCTTCCGGAAACGGAGTACCCAATTCAAAATACCACTGTTATCTGACACACCGTTCATTGAAATAACATGCGAGCAAAATGGTAGGTGCATCAGGAATTTCAACTTCCCCAATTTGGAATAATAGGTATCAAAGAACAAGTATCTGCCCGAAGGATCAGCCTCAGCCAAATGACTGGCCAATTGCTTTGCAAACATGGGTAATCCTGTAATTAACACCTTCATTTCTTTCCACGGATTAATCGGAAGTACCAAAATAACAATCCTGAATAGAACACAACATATCCGGCGGTGTATAAGATCAATGCATGGCGGAAATCCCAGCCCATTGCCAATCCTGCAACCAATCCACCGATAGATATCACATATCCCAGAACACTAATTACAAAGGCCGTACGCTGCTTCTTGTATAAGATTGGTGTTCCTGAAAGCGGCGACACAAAAAAGTACAATAGGAACATTGGTGCCAGAATCTGTGCGTATTCACCTGCTTGTCTCCAACCCGGGCCCAAATACCAGGAAAATAATACCGGTGCACCAATTACCAGTACAATACAAAAAGGTATAGCAAATAAAGCTGCTGTTTTCAGTGTTTTAATCGCAATTGCAAGTGCCGAAGTATTGTTCTGTATTGCTTTACTCGCTTCTACATAATATAATTGCGAAACAGAACTTGTAATAAGAACAATTGGCGCACGCACATAACGGTGCATCATGAAAAACAATCCGAGTTCTTTCTCTGAGAAGTAAACGGTAATGATATAAAACAACAAAAACTGTGTCGCGAAAATATCCGTGAAGGCATGCAGGGAATTGATCAATGGAAAATCGCGGTATTTGGAAACAATACTCCGGAATATACGGGCAGTAAATTTATCGCGCGGATCCTGACTTTTAGTAGTAATGCCAAATAATAAAACTGCACTGTTGAGATATTGCGATAAAAGCCACGCCACAATCATTCCGGGAACTCCCCACGCCCAATATCCGAGCGCACAACTTCCTAAATTATTCACCAACGATTGGGCGATCTTCCCGGCAGAAATACTTCTATAGCGTTGATTCCGCAAAGACCAGCCGTTTGTTATTCCCAAAATACCATAACTCAAAACTCCAAGCGGGGCAAACCACATTAATTCACCCAAAGATTTGTCATTGTACCAATTTCCGATCTCATCTCTAAAAACAATAAGCAAACAGCTCAACAACGTAACAATCACAGTAAACACGAGCGCTCCGGAAACCAGCTGCTGAGCTTCAGCCTTTTCTTTAGGAAGCGGGATAGCTGTTTCAAGTCGACCTGTAGCTATTATCCCCAACAATCCAACTATCGATAAATAATTCGCCAAAACGGCAAAATCCTCATCTGTAAATAAACGTGCTAAAATTGGCGCAAACAAAAAAGGAATGGCCTGGCTCAGAGTGTTCCCCGAAAGCAGCGTAACAAATTGCGTTATATAGGATTTAGGCTGGGTCATGCAGTTTTTCTCTTAGTGAAAGCAAGTAAACCAACATTAGCGGCACCAATAATCGATGGATATCAAAATACAGGAATGCCGAAGGCATACACCAGATGAGCGGCAGACTTATCATCAATATCAGAAACCAGATATTCCAGCTTTTATTCCGAATAAATTCACGAATAATTCCAACAACCAATCCGGCAAGCAGCAGAAAATAGATCCATGCGGTTATTCCGAATTGGCTGATAATCTCAATTGGAAAACAATGCGCAGAAGTCAGAGTTCCGACTTTTCTTGTCACTTTTCCATCCACATGCCGCTGGATGAACTGGCCAGGGCCAATTCCCATCATCGGAGCTTCTTTCATAAAATCAATTCCATTCAGAATCAAATTGGCCCGTAAATTCCCTGAATTATCGGGATTATTGATTTCCAATGAATCCAAAAAGTCAATCAGTTCCAATTTATCAGCACTAGAAAGCTCCTTATCTAAATACTTTACCTTCCACACATTGTCCTCTTTCTCGAAAGAACGCAGTTCATTCAATCGGTATTTTTTGCTTGCACCATATTTCGGACCAAGAAAAAGTGAATTACTAACCAGAATCACACCTGCGGCAATAACAGATCCAAGAACAATCCAGGCACTTTGCCGGTTTCGCTCCTTCCAATTTTGTCTTACTTGTGCCAGCACGCAGAAAATCATCAAGTTAAAACTGATGCATTTTGCAAAACGAGACTCTGCAATATCTGAGAAGTAAAATAAAATGGCAAATAGTCCTAAGGAGAGCATCCATTCTTTTCGAAACCGGGGATCAAAAATCATCAGGAAGAATGAAATAGAAATTGCGTATGCCAGATAATCGTTCACATTATCGAAAATGAACATGGGTGCATACAAAATTTTGGATGCCGTAAGGTGTTCGTATTGTGCCGTAGTAGCTCCTTTTAGGTGAATGCCGGTAATGATTTCAAAAAAACCAAAAACCAACAGGATCACCAGGAAAAATTTGAGTCCGAGAACAAGATTTCGCATAAATCGTTCATAGCCTAAAGCATAAAACGGTGTAACGATGCATAAAGCAAATATCAACTGCATATATAACGAACGTACATCAAACAATGCCGTATAGTTTTTTGGTCCGCTTTGAAATTGAATTGTTCCCTGAATGCACCAAAGTACCAGAAAGATCATGAGCAGCCACACGGGTTTTGTCCAGTTCTTTATATAGAGAATCGACAATGCAGATAACACCAGACCAAAAACAAGATTGGGATAAAAGGTTGTTGGACCAACATCCAGTGTCAGCAACTTTGCTCCAAGTGGTAGTGATATCAACCAGGCTATAAAAACAATAGAAACAATCGTTTTACGCCTGTCTACGGAAATACTGCTTTCTGTTATTTGCATAATTCAGTACAAACCTACGAAATTAATTGAACGCTTTCTTTCCCATTTGGAAATGAATCCGGCTATTTCCTCCCGGCTTTCGCGAAGCTCCGATAGACGAACATAACAATGATTAGCACTACTGATAAACTTAAAGAGTTTACCCAAAGCACCGATTTGAGGTCCATATTAAGATATGGAAGTAATAGAAATGAGAATAGCTGAACCAATGCCACAATGATCCCAATCATCAGCATTTCGCTTTGTCTTCCTAAAATAAGCGGCAAGCTGGAAACGGGCGAAAGCAGGAAATTCAGAAACAGATACGGAACCAAAATTTCAGCGAATTCACCTGATTCTCTCCATTTTGCTCCAAAAACAAAAGCAAAAAGATCGTCTCCGAAAAAGAAGATCAAAGCAAAAGGAATAACAGAAATCAATAAGAGTGTCTTGACAGTTTTCGTTGCAAACGGCAAAACACTTTTTCCTTCATTGACAAGCATTGATCCTTTGTTGAAAAAAACTTGCCCTACAGATTGGCCAATAACCGACAACGGTAACTTCATCATGAGAAATGCATGAGAATATTGCCCTAATTGTCCTTTGTCGAAATACACTGCAATACTCATTGCAAGAACCCAATCTACGCCAAGATCCAGTAACACATGCGGAAGATTAATACCGGGAAACTCACGATAGGTTTTCGCTACAACCCGCATTCGCTTTTTCTCTTCTGACGGCTTGTGCTCTTTTTTAAGTTTCAGATAGTTTAGTACAAACACGAAACTAGAAGCTATTGTTCCGATGAATGACCCAAGCAGAATACCAAAGGCTCCCAATTTAAACCATCCGAACAAAAGCCGAAAGGAGCTTACTCCAAGCGCGTTTACAATGCGTTGCTGTGAGATAGTTTTAAACGCCTTCGTACGTATTGCCCAATTAGTTCCAATATTAATCCAAACTGTTGCATACGCGCTTCCAACAGCCAGAATAATAAATAAGAAGTATTGATCCGGATCTGGTTGAAAAATAGCATAACACATTCCAAATATCAGTACGGAAAACAAACAGACAAAAGCAATGCGTAACGATAATCGAAAAAGTGAAAACGCATGACTGTCTCTTTTCGTTATCGGCATGGCAAAATCGTAACGAGCGGTCGCCAGAGCAGCAATAAACGCCACGAAACGCGTGTAAAGCCCCAATTCACCAATATCTTGTTCCGAATATATACGTGTAATGATGGGATAGGCCAAAAAAGCAATAAGCTGAGCCAATACCGTTCCTGTCATCAGCGTGGCAACAGAACGAATGAATTCAGAATTACGTAAGTTTTGAATCATTTCAATTGGAAAGCAAGATACGCATCGATTCCTTCTTCGAATGTATATAACGCTTCATAACCCAGATTTGTTTTAATCGAGTCGACATTTGCCAGCGAGTCACGAATATCTCCGTTGCGATCAGGACCGTATTTTACCGTATGCTTTGCGCTAATTCCGAGCTTTTTCAATCCTGTTTCGAGCGAATCAATAACATGATTCAGCGTACAGCTCGCTCCACAAGCTACGTTGTAAACTTTTCCGAATGAACCCGGATTATTTCCTGATAAAGAAAGCAAATTAGCCAGCACAGCGTTTCGTACAAAGGTGAAATCGCGTGTTTGGTTTCCGTCTCCGTTCACAATTATTTCTCCGCCGTTCTCCATTTTCGCCAAAAACTTTGGAATGGCAGCGGCGTAAACTCCTTCCGGATTTTGATAAGGTCCAAAAACATTGAAATAACGCAAACCAATTGTTTCTATTCCATGTAAGCGGAAATAAACTCCGGCATATTCTTCGTTCAATTGTTTTGTTACAGCATAAGGAGAAAGTAAATTACCTTCTCCGCCTTCACTTTTCGGACTTTGTAAAGCATCTCCGTATACAGAAGAAGAACTTGCATAAACAAAGCGTTTTATTCCGGCCTCCTTAACTTCATGCAGAAATGTTAGGAATCCGGTTGCATTTACACGATGCGTGTTCAAAGGAAATTCTATAGACCTGGGAACAGATCCAAGTGCCGCCTGATGCG
>CBFGMW010000117.1:0-7233 GCA_965649925.1 uncultured Fluviicola sp. | reverse complement strand
ATAAATCTTTATGATTACAAAAAATTTGTTAAATATTATCTGAATGGAATGGGAATTAAAAGGGCATTTTTGTTAATGAGGTGTGTTTAATTTCTTTCAATTAATGAACTGATTTATCAAACTACGGTTTTTCGAAGGTAGAAACACATCAGATTTGGATTTTCTCGCCAAAGGGGTTTATTTTATGAAATTGTCTACCGAAAATAACATGATCAGAATCGTTAAAATTTAGAATAAGGATCAATTTAAGATTGCAGCATAAGTAAATATTTGGATTATGAAAAAAGCTCTTCTGATACTAATCTTAGCGTTCAATTTGAATTGTTTTTCCCAGAAGCTAATGACCGGAATTGCCACTAGTTTCTATGCAGATGATTTTTCACCTTATTTATACGGATCTTTGTTAGTGGGGATGAGCTGGAACTACGGCGCTTTCGCGCCGGTTTTTTCCAAGAAAATGGGATATCGTGAGAGTTCAATAGAGGAACTTGGTTTAACGGCTCGTTTTCAGATAAGACCTGAAGAATCACTATTCAATCTGTTTATGGAAGCTGGGTTTTCATCGCAAATCTCGGGTAAAAGATCTAATAAGGCAGTAAACTACAATTTATCGGTAGTGGAAGAAACAAGTCTTAGTTTTCATGGAGAACGCTTTTTAAAGGAAAGTTTTAACGGGTTTGCCGGCGTGGGAGTTAGTTTTACCTACAAGGAGTTTCAACTATTCTCCTCTTTTGGTTATTCTGCCAGACATTGGCAGCATTACAATGATGATGAGCCAAGTAAAGTTGAAGTATCTAAATCTAAAGGTCTTGGCGCATATATTGGCTTAAGATATTTTATTCCGTTGAAGAAACAGAAAGAAAGATACATTGTTGTGCCTTCTCCTTTTCAAGATTACCAGTGATTATAAATTGTAGATGTGGTTTCCGTAGAGTACTTTCGTCCTATGAAAGTTTTCGCGTTGCCTTTATTCGTGCTGTTCGGTGGTTCTCCGGAACTTCGTGCGCAGGCATACGAACCTTTGGTTAATGAACTGAACGAATGGCATTTTACAACCTGCTTTTCGGGGTGCAACACTTCTGTTTATTATACGGATGGTGATACGGTAGTTGGTGGTGACACCTACAAAATCCTGGATGGCTACCATTACATTTCACGTACTTTCCTGCTGCGCGAAGATGTTCCCAATAAACAGGTTTATCTTGCAAAAGTGAACCCTGTGAAAACTGATATTACACTGCTGTATGATTTCTCGAAGCAGGAAGGAGATACCATGACATTATTTAATCCGAATAGTCCGTTTATGGAAGAACCCGGTGTTTTTCAACTGGATTCTATTCGTTTGAAACCACTTGTAAACGGAAACTACCGCCATTTTTACTGGTCGCCGGCTAATGGAAATACCATGTCGACAGATCATCCGGTTTGGGTGGAGGGAGTTGGTTCGCTTTCACTTATAAATGTTGCGGGTGGAGAACCCGATTTCAACGGAGTGGGGGAACTGAGCTGTTTTTTCAAGAATAATAATTCGTTTTATACCAATCTTGATTCAATCGCCTCCTGTGAGCCGACGCACTTTCTAAGCTTGCCGGAATCTGCCTTAAACCAAACGGTTATTTTCCCTAATCCATTTATCAATGAAGTTTCAGTAATCCTGGAACGGGATGAGTTAATTCAGGTGTTTACTCCTAATCTCATACTGGTTTTGGAGCAGGAGGGTAAAACCGGGCCGAATAACCTAAAGACAGATTTCCTCGCAGGCGGTATTTACTTCCTGAAGACATCCGGCTCATCAGATGTAAAGTGTATTATTAGATTATGATTTGTCCTGGATTTTAAGTGATAATAATTTATCATCATGTGGTCCGCTGTCAGTGGACCATATCTTTGCGCTCTTGTTTCTTTGCGTTAATAGTTTGAATCATTTCAACCGCAAAGAGAATTGCAGAATACTCTGCAATTCCATCACCTAAATTCCCGGCTCGCTTTTAAATTATAAATAGAGATTAGAAGCTCAGAACAGAAAATAGAACGTCAAACTGCTTGTTTTCTTATGAAAACACTAAATTGCCACCATGAAAAAATTGCTCGTTCTATTCCTGGCTATTAGCTCACAATATGTTTTGGCAGATACGCTTGTCAGAGGAATTCCGAAATCGCCTTACGTTATTGAAATCCTCAACTACGACAGCCCGGATGAGGTGCTTAAAAATAAAAAACTGGAATTCGGTATTCAGCTTTCAAGCCTGGAAATGGGCCAGATCTCCAATTTCATAAATCACAAACTCGTTCCGGATGTTGAAAGACTGAATCCGTTTTTAGAATGGGAGCTTGACGTAGAAGTTCTGTTTACCCATCTGGAAACAGGGTTAGTTTCAACCATTGATGCGTTTTATTTCCGCGATTATGTGCGTGATACAACAATCAACGACTGGACAGATAAACCAACAGATTTTCCCTTCAGAGTGCGATTTGCTCCAACCGAAACAGGGAACTGGACTTACCAGCTGCGCGTTAAACTGCGCGGAAAAGATATGGGTGGTTTTTGGGTGCGGCCGTTTAGAGTAATCGAATCCGGCGCACCGGGATTTACTTCCGTTCACCCGAATAAACGGAATTTGAGTGTTGATGGAAAGATGATCTTTCCTGTTGGACAGAATTTGCTTTCTCCGGTGAATGGGGTAGATAATTACACCGTAAAACCAAATGAAACAAATAAGGCTGCCCGTCCTGACGATTGGCTGAATTATCATAAAGACGTTAAGATGTTTCATCAGCAGGGCGGCGATTTTATCCGTTTTGTGCAAACAGCATGGTCGAGTTTAATCGAGTTTGAAGAAAAAGGAAATTATTACAATCGTCTGCACTACGCGTGGGAACAGGATCAGTTACTCGAATATTGTGAAGCAAACAATATGCGTATGAACTTTAATTTCATGTTCCAGGAACCCATTATGAATTTTGGTCAGTATCATTCCACGCTATGGGATTTCGGACATAATTATCTCAAAGACGACGGTACTTATGGTTACTATGAAAACGATCCTTATCCGGCATATTGCTACAACGACAGCGGAAAAGAAGAGCCGCACAGCATGTTTCTTGATGAAGAAGATTTGCGTTATCATGAACAACGGATGCGTTATTATATTTCGCGTTACGGTTATTCTACCAGCATCATGGTTTTTGAATTACTGAGCGAACCGATGCACCTGGATCAGTATTATCCGAAAGAATCTCTTGAAATGAAGAATAATGAACAGGGAAAAATTGTTCGTGAAGCTTTATTAAACTACAATCGGCGTATGTCGGTTTATATAAAAGATTCTTTGGAGCATCGTTCGCATTTAATTGGTGTTCATGCCTTTGATAACACCGTTTATTGGCAGGATGAAGAAGCTAAAAAGATTATTGATGAAAGCTGTAAACTTCCCTCAATAGATGTAGTGGGATTCAGCACATACAAAAACGAACCGAACAGGTTGATTATTTCCAAACAGGAACGAGGAATTAATGTAGAGGAAAATGAAAATTCTTATTATCAGAAAATCACAGATTTTTGGTCTTTGTATGAGAAACCGGTCATGCATTTTGAACAGGGCTCTACCGGCGATGTAAGTGCAAATCCAAATGCATCTTCCAATTTTACCCCTCATCAGATAGATGTTCGTACTGTTGGTTTCACTGGTTGTGCTGGTTTTTTCGTGTGGGAAGGTTTTTTGCCGGGGCCTGGTTTTGATTTGAAGGATGTCTGGAAAGGTACCGCAATAGCCAGTGATTGGATGAATAGTGATTCGGTGCTGCAGGTTTTAAGTAATTCGGGTGGTAACTGGATCCAGGGAAGGCAAGCTGAGAGGCACGACCGTTCGGTTTCCGGAAAAACCAAGGAAACAGAATATTACATTTCAGCAGACCAGGAACATGTTGTTGGATTTGTGTTGAACAGAACAGCTAATTCATACACCATGGCTATAAATCCGGAGCTGCAGGCAAAAATGAGTAAACCACAGGATTCTTATCTTGTACCTGTAAACATCAATTGGAACGATGGTAAGCAGTTATATGTTTCATCATTGCAAAAGAAAAGGGTTTATAAAATAACCTGGTACAACGCTTACACTCAGAGTGTGATTTCAGAAGAAACCGCTAAAACAAGCCGAAGAGGAGAATTTAAACTGGAATTTCCTTCGCTTACGGTTGATTCGAAGGAATCTTTCCGTCCGGTAGTTTGGTATACGCTGAGTTTGGTTGAATAAAGCCGGCATTAATACAATTTTCTTCAATAGGATAAAGTGAGCAACTGTTCGTTAGCGTCAAAAAACGGTCGAAAAGGGTAGGTCACATTCAATTCACCGACAAAAACCATGAGTTTACCGCGGTTCTTTACGAATGTGTTAAGAAATGAATAAGTTTCGTTCTTAAAATTTGAAGGTTAATTATGAAAAAACTACTCTCCATTTCTATTATCCTGTTATGCTCCTCTTCCGTTTTTGCAAAAAAAGTAAAGTTCGCAGTTGATATGCAGAACCAAACTGTGAATGCTACAGGTGTTCATATTGTCGGTGATTTCCAGGAAGCAGCCGGTTTGGGAACCAACTTCGGTGTAATGACTCCAATGGCGCAGGAAGGTTCTTCGTCTGTTTACAGCATCGTGGTTGATATTCCTGCTTTTCAGAAGTATGAATATAAGTTTGCTAACGGTGACTTATTCTATGAGGTTGAATTCGTTCCTGTAAAATCGCGGGTTGGTTATGATTTTGTCGACAATCGCTGGATTTATGTTGATTCACTGTCCAACGACACAACATTTGTTGGCGCCATTTTGTACGCAGAAAATGCTCCTTACGGACTTACAATGGCGCGTTTGTTAGTCGATTTAACGGACGAGGCCTCAGTTAGCACGGATGGTGTTTACATTGGTGGTGATTTCAATTCATGGACACCCAACAAAACGCCGATTATTTCCCTGCAGGGTAATACAATTTACGAAGGCATTATCTTCCTGTCGACCGGAACACACGACTATAAATTTTACAATGGAAGCAATGTTTCCGATACGGAAACCGTTCCGGGTTCGTGCGCAGTTTCGGGAAACAGGCAATTCGGCCTTTCAACCGATTCTGTTTTCGCACAGGTTTGTTTTTCTTCCTGTACAACGTGTCTTGGTTCGGCTTCAGTGGTAGATAATACCGCAGAAGAAGCTCTGGTGTTTCCGCAGCCGTTCAGTGAATTTACTACCATTCAGTTCAGCAGAAATATTACAGATAATGCTGTTCTGGTAGATCCGACAGGAAAAGTAATTGAAACCTATACCATCCAAAACAAAAATCAGTTTGTGGTTTACCGCAATCAATTAAATCCCGGAATTTACTATCTCCAATTCGGTAATTCCGCGGAACACTCTTCAATAAAACTAATACTCCAGTAAAGTGAAAAAAAACTTACTAATTCTGATTGCCGGTCTTGGACTGGCCGGCAATCTTATGGCTCAGCAATGGGGCGACTATACGCTTTATAGTCAGCAAAACTCAACCAGTACATATTTATTGGATACCAATGGAACTGTTCAGCATACCTGGACCCATTCGAGCAGTGCAAAAACGGGTTATTCCTCCTATTTAATGCCGGGAGGAACTTTGGTTAGAACTGTTGCGCGTTCAGGTAACTCGTTTACCGGCGGACCTATCTGTGGTGAAGTTCAAAAAATAGATTACGCCGGAAATATTACCTGGGATTATGTGTATTCAACAACAGATTACTGTACTCACCACGACATTTGTCCTTTGATGAACGGAAATGTGCTCGTTATTGCTTACGAACGTAAAAGCGCTGCGCAGTCAACACAGGCCGGAAGTTCTTCGAACATTGAGATTTGGTCAGAGAAGATCGTTGAAATTCAACCAACAGGTGCAACAACCGGAACAGTTGTCTGGGAATGGCATTTGTGGGATCACCTGGTACAAAATCATGATAGTTCGAAAGATAATTATCAGACATCCGTTTCGGAACATCCGGAGTTAATGAATATCAATTACCAAACTCAGAAAGACTGGATTCACATGAATGGAATTGATTACAATCCTATGTTAGACCAGATTACTTTCAGCAGTCACAACATGAATGAAATTTATGTGATTGATCATAGCACAACTACCGCAGAGGCAGCATCACATGCGGGCGGAAACTCCGGGAAAGGAGGAGATTTGTTATATCGCTGGGGAAATCCGGCAGCGTACGGAATTACCGGGATTACGAAAACACTTAACGTTGTTCATGATGCGCATTGGATTCCTGAAGGATCTCCAAATGCCGGACGATTGGCTTGTTTCAACAACGGAGGAACTGCTACTAAATCTACCATCGATTTCGTGGATGCTCCTATTGACGGATACAACTATGAGTTGACTTCCGGTCAGGCTTTCGTTCCAACAACGTATACAGAACGTATTATTTGTTCAGCGAAAGGTTCGAATATGGGAAATTCGCAGCAATTGCCGAATGGAAATCACATGATCTGCGTGGCAACATCCGGGCTGATGTATGAAATAAATGATGTTGTAACAACACTTTGGACACAAACAGCCCAGGGTGCAGTTCCACAAATTTTCCGTTACGATGAGTGTTATGTAAACAATACTGCTCCTGCACAACCAACTATTTCCAACAATACCGGATTATTAACATCAACAGCCGGCTCTACGTATCAATGGTATTTGAATGGCGAATTGATTTCGGGAGCAAACAGTCAAACATACCAGGCGGTATACAACGGTATGTATGTGGTTCGTATCACGGATGCAAATGGTTGTGTATACCGTTATTCCGATGGATTTTTGTTCTCAGATGGCTCATCGTCTGCCGGAATTTCGGAAGAAGAAGCTGTTGAAATTACCCTGTTCCCGAATCCTGCAACCGGACAAGTTCAGTTGATAGTTCCTGCCGATTTTGGTGATTTTAACGTGGAAGTTTTGAATCAGATCGGCCAAAAAGTAATGTCAGTTTCCAATGAAACAAGTTTAGATCTGAACGCTTTCGGAAATGGAGTTTATTATATTTCCATTCGCTCGAATACTGGTGTGGGGACTACAAAAAAAGTATCCTTATTGAAATAAAATGAAGTTACTTCGAAGCTTTTTATTCCTGTTTTGTATCGGGTTTTCTTTCCTGGGAAGATCGCAAAGTGCCCTGTACGACAGAACTTCGGTTCAGGAACTGCGCATTTATTTCCACGAG
>CBFGMW010000116.1:0-7238 GCA_965649925.1 uncultured Fluviicola sp. | reverse complement strand
TGAATAGCTCGCTAAGTCTTGATCAGATTTTGGTGAATGGTGGATTACTGACACTTACTGTAGTTATTTTCACTGCTTTCCTGATTCGTTCGAGATACAGATTAACCATTAATGAGATTAAAATAAGATTGGACCTGGCCGAATCCAATACTAAAGTTGAAAAACAAAAAGAGCTCCTGGAAACAAAGAACAGAGAAATTACTGACAGTATTTCTTATGCCAGAACCATTCAACAGGCTGTACTTCCTTCCACGAATGAATTGAACAAATGGGTTTCTGATTTTTTTATTCTGAATATTCCGAAAAACATTGTTTCGGGAGATTTCTATTGGGTACATAAATCGGAAAACAAAACCTTTTTTGTTGTTGCAGACTGTACCGGACATGGTGTTCCGGGCGGATTCATGACAATGCTGGGGCTTTCATTTCTCGAAGATATTGTTGTTGCAAAGCAGGTGGAAGATCCGGGGACTATTCTTGATCTTTTGCGCGAGCGAATTATTTCTGCCCTGAATCAGAAAGGGATTGTTGGTGAGAACAAGGACGGAATGGATATTTCTTTATTTGTGATCGATTGCAATGATCACAATTTAACTTATTCAGGCGCATACAATGATCTTCATATAATGCGGAAAAACGAGCTAATAACGTTGAAAGCTATGCGTCAGCCTTGCGGATATAGCCCGGCAGCCAAGCCTTTTGAGACCATTCACTTCGAATTGAAAACGGGCGACACCATTTATGCTATGTCGGACGGATATGCTGATCAGTTCGGCGGTGAATTCGGAAAGAAATACCGTATAAAAACCTTGCTTCAGCAGCTTCTGGTTTTGAACGAACTGAGTATGGCAGATCAGCGTAATGCATTCTACAAAACGTTTGAAGATTGGCGTGGTGATCTGGAACAAATCGATGATGTTCTTCTGATGGGAGTCCGCATATAAAAAATCCCTCACCTGCCAGAGCAGACGAGGGATTAACATGTGATATCGAATAAAAACGGCACAATTATTAACATCACAATTTATTTCCATAAACAAAGTAGGGACAGGTCGCGACCTGTCCCTACTTTGTTATTTTCATTTAATGAATTCTACCCAGAACACATTTCACAGTTGTCCGGATTATCCAAAGAGCATGCAATTGCTGCTGCTTGTTCTTCCAGTTCTGCTGCTGTTGGTTCAGCCGTCACAGTTTTATCAACCGTAAACTTGATTGCGTCTGTAGCAGCTTTTGTACGTAAGTAGTACATTCCTGTTTTCAATCCTTTTTTCCAGCCGTAGAAGTGCATAGAAGTCAACTTACCGAAGTTAGCGTTCTCCATGAAAATATTCAACGATTGAGACTGACAGATGTAAGGTCCGCGTTCTGCTGCTTGCTCAATGATTGCTTTTTGAGAAATTTCCCAAGCAGTTTTGTATAAGTCTTTGATGTATTGAGGAATCTCGTGGATGTTTTGAACTGATCCGTTCGACTGCATCAATTTCTGACGCATTTCGTTACTCCACAATCCTTCTTTCACCAAATCTTTTAATAAATGCTTGTTCACGATAATGAATTCACCAGACAATACACGGCGTGTGTAAATGTTTGATGTATATGGCTCAAAACATTCGTTGTTTCCTAAGATTTGTGCTGTAGAAGCTGTTGGCATTGGAGCTAACAACAATGAGTTGCGTACACCGTGCTTCATTACTTCTTCTTTCAACACATCCCATTCCCAACGGTTAGTTGGAGTTACACCCCACATATCGTACTGGAAAATTCCTTGTGAAACAGGTGAACCTGCAAACGTTTCGTAAGGTCCTTCAGCTTTTGCCAGGTCTTTAGACGCAGTCATTGCAGCGTAATAGATCGTTTCAAAGATCTCACGGTTCAATGCTTTAGCTTCTTCCGATTCGAATGGGAAACGCATCATAATGTAAGCATCAGCCAATCCCTGAACGCCTAGTCCGATTGGACGGTGACGCATGTTAGAATTACGGGCTTCTTCTACCGGATAGTAGTTTCCGTCGATAATTCTGTTCAGGTTAATCGTAGCCTGGTAAGTCACTTCAAACAACTTATCGTGGTCGAATTTACCATCTTCCGTAACATATTTTGGTAATGCCAAAGAAGCAAGGTTACAAACCGCGATCTCATCCGGTGCAGTGTATTCCATGATCTCAGTACACAAGTTCGAAGACTTGATAGTACCTAGGTTTTTCTGATTTGATTTCTCATTTGCAGCGTCTTTGTACAACATGTAAGGAGTACCAGTTTCGATTTGAGACTCTAAAACTTTAAACCACAATTCCTGTGCTTTGATTGTTTTACGACCTTTTCCTGCAGCTTCGTATGAAGTATATAGTTTCTCGAATTCTGCTCCGTAAGCATCAGAAAGTCCCGGACATTCGTGCGGACACATCAATGTCCATTCTCCGTTCTCTTCTACTCGTTTCATAAACAAATCCGGAATCCAAAGAGCGTAGAACAAATCACGCGCACGCATTTCTTCTTTTCCGGTATTCTTTTTCAAGTCAAGGAAATCAAATACGTCAGCATGCCAAGGCTCTATGTACATAGCGAAAGAACCTTTACGTTTTCCTCCACCCTGATCTACATAACGTGCAGTATCATTGTAAACTCTCAACATTGGAACAATACCGTTCGACGTACCGTTTGTTCCTTTAATGTAAGATCCTGTTGCGCGAATATTGTGAATAGCCAATCCGATACCACCAGCCGACTGAGAAATCTGAGCACATGATTTCAACGTGTCGTAAATACCTTCGATACTATCATCTTTCATTGTTAATAAGAAACAAGACGACATTTGAGGTTTTGGTGTACCTGCATTGAATAAAGTTGGTGTTGCGTGTGTGAACCATCCTTCCGACATCAGGTTGTACGTTTTAAGAGCCTGGTTGATATCACTTTTGTGAATACCAATTGCCACACGTAACAACATGTGCTGCGGACGTTCAGCGATATCGCCGTTCAAACGCAATAAATAACTTCTTGTTAATGTTTTAAATCCAAAATAATCGTAACGGAAATCGCGATCATAAATGATTGAAGAATCCAACACTTCCTTGTGTTCCTGAATAACCTGGTACACGTCATCAGCAAGTAATGATGCATTTTGCCCGGTTTTAGGATCAATGTATCTGTACAAATCTTCCATTACTTCAGAAAACGTTTTTTTCGTTTCCTTGTGTAAGTTGGAAACTGCGATACGTGAAGCCAACAATGCATAATCCGGATGCTCCATTGTTTTAGCTGCTGCAACTTCAGCTGCCAGGTTATCCAAATCTGTTGTCGACACCCCGTCGTAGATTCCTTCGATCACTTTCATCGCAACCGCTTCCGGCGATACAAGTGGATCAAGCCCATAACACATCTTAATGATGCGCGCAGTGATTTTGTCGAATTTCACCGCTTCCTTTTTCCCGGCTATTTTTAAGTAATACAATTTTGTGCTCTCCTTTAATTTGGTTTGTTATTTTCTTTTTCTATTAAAAATCTTTGTCGGTACTAAATACCTGACTGTCTTTGTTTCCTCCTAACACGTTTGCTTTCTGGTACTCAGCAACTCGTTTTTCGAAGAAGTTTGTTTTCCCCTGAATCGAGATCATATCCATGAAATCGAAAGGGTTTGATGTGTTGAACACTTTTGTGTTCCCTAATTCCACCAATAATCGATCAGCCACGAACTCGATGTATTGTGCCATTAACTCTGCATTCATACCTATTAACTTCACTGGAAGCGCATCGGTTACAAATTCTTTCTCAATTTCCACGGCATCAAGGATAATTGCCTCAACTTGTTCTTTCGGCAAGCGATTCACCAGGTGTTTTGTGTACAACAAACAAGCAAAATCACAATGCAACCCTTCATCGCGTGAAATCAACTCATTTGAAAACGTCAATCCTGGCATCAGGCCACGTTTTTTCAACCAGAATATCGAACAGAATGAACCTGAAAAGAAGATTCCTTCTACTGCAGCGAATGCAACTAATCGCTCGGCAAAAGATCCGTTATCGATCCAGCGCAATGCCCATTCTGCTTTTTTCTTCACACAATCAATTGTATCCAATGCATTGAACAAATGATCTTTCTCTTTTGAATCCTTGATATACGTATCAATCAAAAGCGAATAGGTTTCAGAGTGAATGTTCTCAATTGTAACCTGGAAACCGTAGAAGAATTTCGCCTCTGTGTACTGCACTTCTGAAAGGAAGTGTTCTGCCAGATTTTCATTTACAATTCCGTCAGAAGCAGCGAAAAATGCCAATACGTGTTTGATAAAATGTTTCTCATCGTCATTCAACTTTGTTTCCCAATCCAACAAGTCCGGCGACAGATCAATTTCCTCTGCAGTCCAAAAGCTAGCTTCCGCTTTCTTATAGAACATCCAGATATCGTCATGTACTATCGGGAACAGCACAAACCTGCTGTTGTTTTCTTGTAAAATCGGTTCAATTTGCGACATTTTATTCAAAATTTTAAAGTCAATAATTCCCTATCACGATTACCTGTGTAATCGCGGTTTTTATAGTGCGTTTGTAAAACATTTTGTTTCCCCTCCGTATGAAATCGTTTTAGAAGTCATTCTCTAAAAATCGACGTATGTTCCTTAAAAGGGGCATACAAAAATTGTCAAAAAAACTACTTCTCGCAATTAAAGAAATTCACAATACGGGGAGGTTTTCAACAAGCCAATTCAGAAATCCTTTAACACGAACACTTAGCGGGTTTATCAACATAGTCATCAAAGATATTCACAGTCCGTATTCTATTGTTTGTCGAAGAATATGCTATATTCATCTTAACCCCAGCAAACACTTGCAAATGAACGTCTTTAGTGAAATCTTCCAGAAAGTTACGCCATTTTATTGCTATTGTCAAATAGTATTTGTACAGGCTTTTCAACATCTCTTTGTGAATTTCATTACGCGCAATTTGCAGGAACCATAAACGCTAAAAAACTGCTGAAATTGATCTTTCGATTTTAACATTTGAGAGTGGATTCAACGCTTCGTTCGTCGGGAAAAATAGCCAGTTCATCTAGAGAAGTGAACCAATCTTCTATTTTGGAAATTTTTGATCATTTTTTTAATTTCTTTTCGAAAAATCTTCTGCTATGCAACTTTCTCGTAATGGAATAAAAAATCTGAAAAACGATCTGCTCCAACTAATCTATCCGCAAAACTGCTACGGCTGCAACATGGAACTAGTGGGATCGAAAGCCGGGATATGCCCTGTTTGCGCAATTGATCTGGAATACACCTTGTTTGAGAACTACCGGGAAGCGTCTCAACTTGACAAACTGTTCTGGGGAAGAGTTCACCTGGAAGGTACTTTTGCCCTGCTCTACTTCTCGAAAACAGGCGTTTCACAACAAATCCTGCATCAGCTGAAATACAATTCCAGGAAAGACCTTGGGTTTTATTATGGCTCCGAAATTGGAAAGCGGATATTAAAAATGGATGCATTTAAAGATGTCACAGGATTGATTCCCGTTCCGCTGCATCCAAAGAAACAATTCATCCGCGGCTACAACCAGGCAACAGAAATTGCCAAAGGAGTGGCAGAAGCGACTTCTCTTCCAATAAGAACAGATCTGTTGAAGCGAACGATTTTCTCAGAAAGTCAAACTAAGAAAGGACAACTTTCGCGCTGGGATACGATGCAGAACATTTTCAGTTCTTCAAAAAAAGGAAAAGAAACCGGGCATTTTGTTTTAATCGATGACGTAATAACAACTGGGGCCACACTGGAAGTCTGCATTCGTGAGTTACAGAAAAATTTCCCGGGAATTAAAATTAGCGTGGCTTCGCTTGCGGTAGCACGATAAGTTTGAACGTCAAAAATTGGCAGATCGGGAATAATTTCTATTTTCATTCCAAATTCACCAAATGAGCATAGAACTATCCAAATCCAATCAGCAATTACTTACCTTGATTTTAATTCTGCTCAGTATTCCGGTTTTGTATGAATTATATGAGATTTTCGTAGTAGAAGGTCGCATTTCACTTGCAAAGTTTGAATCAACTCCGTTCTGGTTGTTTCTGCGACTATCTGTTAATGTTATAATCATTGTTTTACTGGCGCTTAGAAAACTGAGTGTTCTTCTGTTCATTATAGTTGTAGCAGGTTCCGAATGCATCCGAATGTTATTCAGTTTACGATATTTTGATGATTTAGACTTGAAATTCTGGATTTTACAATTGATAAACCTGGCAGGTCTGATTTTGATGATTATACTCCTTAAACGTGAAAACAATAGGTTCTTTAACCTGGAATTCAGCGCGAAAAACAATGGCTTTGAAAAAACCGCACGTTTAATAAGAATTTTCAATCTTACTTTCCTCTTTACACAGATTATTGAGCTATGTATTACAATCGGAATAGCGCTTTATTACATGAGTTTCGAGGTCTCTGCTTTCCTGAATAACACTTTTGCTTTATTCCTTATTACGATGGCATTGACCATTTTAGGATTGGTTCGGAAAACAAAAATTTCAAATCTGGCATTCCTACTTATATTATCTCTCTTGCTAAATATATTTATAAGCAGTAGCTACGTAATGTTAGCGCCGTTCACTAAAACCTGGAATGAATACAACAATTTTGAGATTATTTATGGACTTATTATAGATGTCTTCTTGCTTACTTTC
This sequence comes from uncultured Fluviicola sp., assembly GCA_965649925.1. Classification (GTDB taxonomy): domain Bacteria; phylum Bacteroidota; class Bacteroidia; order Flavobacteriales_D; family Crocinitomicaceae; genus Fluviicola. The sequence goes on along the minus strand of CBFGMW010000116.1, from coordinate 575 downwards.
GGAATTTTAATGTTCTATATTACAAAAGCTTACTTCAAAGAAAAAGCCGAATTGAATAATCAATCCGGCTCTGTTTCTAATCTGCCGAACAGCGAGCTGCTCGATGCTCTTTGAGAAACCTATTCGTTGTGCGTTTCTTTGTGAATTGTTGTTCTAACTTTCTCCTGAGTTTCCGTTGACGGATCCATCTCGATTTCCTTCAGTTTCTTGTCGGCCGCTTCTCCGGTAAAGATTTCTTCGGTTTCTTTCCCGTTGACGTTCTTTTTGATCTTAACGGTTTTAACTCCATCTTCAACTACCACTTCAACATTTTCAGTCGTGGTTTCAGAAGTTATTGCAGGACTTAAAGTCATAGCTTTCTCCATTTCCGCCAGCTTCAGGTCAACATCAGCACCAGTATAGATTTCCTGTGTAGTTTTTCCATCGGAAACAGAGGTGATGGTCATAGTTTTTACGCCATTGTTTTCTTCAATTTTTATGTCTTTTTTAACTTCTTTCTTCTCTGTTTTCTGCTCCGTTTGTGCATCTATTGACAGGGAAACTAGCATTGCACAAGCAATTATGATATATTTTTT
>CBFGMW010000115.1:0-7243 GCA_965649925.1 uncultured Fluviicola sp. | reverse complement strand
TTCTTTGTACCTACGTAGAGAATATTTTCAAATTCAGTGGTTTGGGTTATTTCACCGCTAAGAAGCAATTTCCAGTTTTTATTCTTTTTAAAATCTTCATTACTGCAGGTGTATGCACCGGTATTGGTTGACAATACAACCATGTTGTTGCTGGTAAATGTGATATCATTTATGATTGGATGCGGTAACCTCGAATAACGCTTCAGCTTATTATTCAACCCCAAACAAAAGACTGTATTCTCTTTTGTACAAAACCAAATGTTATTCAATTGATCGATTTTCATTTTTGTGATCCGATACTTAAGAAGTGGTTTCAGGTATTTGGGATAAGTGATTTTGTTATCAACTAATCGAATCACTCCTTTAAAAGTGGTGACTGAAAAGAACTCACCCCTATTTCGTTCAATCAGGAATCTCGATCTGGAGGGTAACATCTTTAGTTTTGAAAGTTTTCCCGTCTTCGTATCAATTGCTGTAAGTTCACGGGTATGAATGGCAAGCAACTGATTATTACCTATTGATCTAACTCCATAAATTGGAACCGGGGAGTCTGGCTTTAGTAACCTCTCAGAGATCAGACTATTTGCGTTCACTTTCCAGTAACCACTATGCGCTGCAATGAAATAATCATTATCTGCGTAACACATGTCGGAAATAGTGTATGGTTCAAAACCGAATTTTATGGGTACGAATTTTTTTCCTCTTCGTATCAACAAACTTCCTTCCTTGGTTCCAACGAACAACTCATTGTTCTCAATCTGAATGAATGAGATTCCTTCGGTTAATTCAATCAGCTCTTTATAAAATCTAAGATGTATGTTTGAACAATGGTAAACTCCCTTTCCAATGGTTGACACCCACATTCCGTCTTCATCATCAAAAAGAATGTCCGACACAATTACCGACCCGAAATAGTGATTAACAATTTCAAGTTTTTTATTCAACTCTATCAATCCACCGCTTCTCAATCCAAGCCAAACAAACCCTCTGGAATCTACTTCCATTGCAATGATTTCGTTTTCGATTTTCCTGCGTCCGACCTTTCCATTAGCATATTTCACCAACAGTAATTGGTGATTTGCCAAATACCTGCTTTTGTATCGCTTTCTAAGAATTGTCCTACCATTGAAAGTATTTTGTTTTCGGGGATCCGGTTCCTTAGGAACGATACGATGCCCAAAATACAGCTGATCAGGAAACAGCTTAACAATATTTACTACGACGGGGTTTGTGCTCTTCCCATTTTTAATGGGATATTCGGTTTCGACAAAGGGAATACACCTCTGTTTCTTTGGTATTCCGTCTATGGAATACTGACTGGTTTTAAATTCGAACCATTTATCCAGCGTTGAAAAACGAATAGTTCCTTTACTATCCACATGTAGATTATTAGCAAATATTCCCCCAATTCCTACAATGGTTTTTGTTGCAGATTCAATGCCCTTCACTTTGTATGCCCTGTCATTCCTGATACAGTATACTTTAGCCTTTGAATTAATAAAGAATATATCACCCGACGGAGCTTCGCATACCCCATATACTTCGCTTTCCTTTAACGAGATGTTTTTACAAACCTGAACAAAGTTGGTTCCGTTGTGTTTTACTATTCCATATTCCGAAAAAAACCACACGTAACCCTTATGATCCTGAAGAACGTTGTATACTTCAGAGGCAGGAAGACCATTATTGACATTCAAATTTTCAAATGTCAATTTCTGAGAATTGCATAAAGACGCAATAACACAAAAAACGAGAGCTGATACGAACCTTTTGCGCATCTTCAAAAATAACTTATTTAACGTCCTTTTCTTCCAAAATGCCCGGGACGTGCAAAAAACTTATCATACGGTAACAATCAAATTAAGGCTATGCCCGAACTTTGTGCCGTACAAAATCTGAAGCTTTTTTCAGGAATTTGTATTTGTGATTTGAGAATTATCCCTCCACCTGGGTCATTTTATTAATCACCATCTAAATCAAAGGTATTAGGCAAGAACGAGCGCTTGAAATTCAGGCGCTCGTTTATTGTTTCGTCAGCAAGTTTAATTCCTTATCTTTGTACCCTCATTTTTTTTGTCGGAATGCAGCAATTCAAAAAAGTAGCTTTTTATACACTTGGTTGTAAGTTAAACTTCTCGGAAACTTCGACCATTTCGCGCTTGTTTGAAAATGCCGGTTTTGCGAAAGTAGATTTCGAAGAAACACCTGATGTTCTGGTTATCAACACATGTTCTGTAACTGAAAATGCCGACAAAAAGTGCAAACAGCTAGTAAGACGAGCTTTAAAGATCAATCCGGAAACATACATCGCAATCATTGGTTGTTATGCACAGCTAAAACCCGACGAGATTGCAAACATTCCCGGTGTTTCGTTGGTTTTGGGAGCAAACGAAAAATTCAACATTGTTGAGCATCTTGAACAAAAGACAAGGCTTGCTGATGAAGAAAAAGCCGTTGTGAGCTTCGAAAACATCAAACAAACAACTTCTTTTGTACCTGCATACTCTATAGGCGACAGAACACGCTCTTTCCTTAAAATCCAGGATGGCTGTGATTATTTCTGTACGTTTTGTACCATTCCGCTTGCACGGGGGAAAAGCAGAAATGCTTCCATTCAGAAAACGGTTAACGAAGCAGAAAAAATTGCTCAAACGGAAGTGAAAGAAATCGTGCTTACAGGAGTAAACATTGGCGATTTCGGCCAGGGAGGCGACGAAAATTTTTACAAACTTGTAAAAGAATTAGATAAAATTCAGGGTGTTGAACGTTACCGCATTTCTTCCATCGAACCAAATTTGCTGAGCAATGAGATCATCGATTATACACTAAACGATTCGGAGCGGTTTGTACCACATTTTCATATTCCACTTCAGTCCGGAAGTAACCGGGTCCTGAAAACAATGCGCAGAAAGTATCTGCGTGAACTTTATGCAGAACGCGTTGAGCATATTAAATCTTTACGTCCGGACTGCTCAATCGGAGTTGATGTGATTGTTGGATTTCCCGGTGAAACAGATGAAGAGTTTTTAGAAACTGTTGATTTCCTGAAGGATCTGGATGTTTCCTATCTGCACGTATTCACCTACTCGGAACGCGCGAATACAACCGCTGTTAAATTAGGAGATCCTGTTCCAAATGCCACACGTGCATTAAGAAGTAAACAGCTGCACATTCTTTCGGATAAAAAGAAAAGAGCATTCTATGAAAGTCAAATCGGAACAAATCGCACGGTACTTTTCGAAGGCGAAGACAATGAAGGTTATTTGTATGGATTTACTGAGAATTATGTAAAGGTAAAGGTGCCGCATCAGGAAAATCTGGCAAACACCATGCGACGTGTTTACCTAAAGGAAATTGACAGAGACGGAATAGTAAAAATCGATTTTCTGAATTAACTATTTGCTGTTAACGCAGCAGATTTACGTGACCGACTAACTCAAAGTACTTTTCAGAAGAAAACCCTCTGTATCGGATTTTCCATACGTAGACTCCATCAGGACAAGGAAGTTCATTGTATTTTCCGTCCCATGATTTAGAAGCCGCATCTCCGGTATAAATTAATTCTCCCCAACGGTTAAAAATGTCCATTCGGAAATCCCTGATATTCGATGAAACAGCAAAGAAATCGGCATTAATACTATTTCCGTCCGGCGTAAATGCGTTCGGAACGTAAATAATCGGATCGTAAAAAATGTTTACATTATCTGATGCTTTACAACCATTCTCATCTGTGTAACTTACAGTATAAGTAAAATTCTGATCCGGGTTAGCAATCGGATTTGTACAAACCACACAGCTTAAGAACTCTGCCGGCGACCAAACGTAAGGCCCTGCTGTAGTTGAGGTCGCCGAAAGCGGTACATTATCTCCAAAAACAGCATAAACATCAGGGTTTGTCTGAATAAAAGGCTGCGGAAAAAGATCCAGGTGAACAGAATCTAAAACCGTACACCCGTATTGGTCAGTTCCTAAAACCGTGTATGTTCTGGGAATCATCGAGGAGGCAGAAACTGAAGAATAATTTGAAACCAGCGGACTAACCTGCGGATTCCATGAGTATGTATTCATTCCCGCCGCAAAGAAAGTAACCGGTTCACCCGGACAAACAATTGTATCATTACCAACCTGCATACTTGGAATAATCAAATCAATATACATCGAGTCAGTTACAGTTCCACAAGCATTTGTGAAGTCGCAATAGTAATACATCTCATTTGTACTGGAGATTGTTACGGTAGGACCATCAACTGTTGAAATTTGTGAATTTGGCGACCAAAGATAACTGTCTCCACCACTCACAGTAACCGTTCCGCTGCCATTCATACAATACTTCAGAGTATCTGGCATTACAGGAAGTGGTGGCGTGAAAAAGACTGTAATATTAACCGTTTCCGAAAGCGGACAGCCGTCAGCAGTAGCTCCTGAAACCGTGTATTGAATAGAATTTGTTGGCGTTGAAACCGGAGTAAAACTATTCGGATCATCCAAATAAGTAGGCGGTGACCAGGTTGCGGAAGCGATTCCGGTAACAAATAAAGGAACACTATTTCCAAGACAAATGGTTGTGTCATTACTGGCATTAACATTTCCACCATTCACAACAACCTGCACCTGCACGGTATCTATTCCACAACTATCAGAAACAATACAGTTAAACAGCGTTGAAGTCGTAACATTCGCAACCGGATTGAAAATATTCGGATTATTTAAGAATTGTGCCGGACTCCAAACATAAGTAGCGCCACCGAAAGCTTCCAGTTGGGCACTTTGTCCCTGACAAATATTTACTTGCGGATTAACAACTCCACCCTGGAAATCACCGATATTGATAATGAACGTCACCGAGTCAGGCGCAAAACACTCATTCGTATCGGTTACAACCAATGTAACTTCATATTGCCCAGGACCGGAATAAAGGTGAGTTGGATTCACCAGCGTAGATTCCGTTCCATCGCCGAAATACCAATGAAAATCATTCCCGTTTGCACTGTTATTATTGAATACTACCGGATCTGGCAAACAAACAAGCGGGTCTGGAGTAGCAATTACCGCTTCTATCGAACTAAGCTCAAACTTGAAGGCTGCCAGGTTACAATTAGTACTTTGATTGGTTGGCGACCATACCCCCGGCGTTGTAGTAAAGCCAAAATCGCTTCCTCCGCATGCACCGCAGACAGCATGGTAAATATTTCCATTCTTATCAAAACGGCTGGTTCCTCCATCTACATGGTTAGAGGATGAAGCTGATCCTGTACCCCCCATGAAAGTTGCATATTTCAGGAATGCCGCATCTGCATCTAAAACCCCTATCCAGAAATTACTTCCTGTGGTAGTCCCCTGGAAAGCATCGGGAGTTACAGGAAAACCGCTACTCGTACTAAATTGAGCCGGAAATCCTGCCATAGAATTGATGTCCCCACCCCAACCAGCCAGGTAAATATCATTACAATTCGAAACTAAAAATGCGGTTGGTGAAATTTCAACATGCCCTGTTCCGGCACCAATAACTGTATTCCAGGTTCTTGTCTGAAGATTTTGAGTGTATTTTGCAACGAACTGACCTGAGTTCGCATTCCCGTAACAACCGGCAGAAATAGGCATCGTGCCTTCTGTTTGACCGTAAACATAAACCTGGTCCAATAAATCCAGCTGTACAAAATAAGTTTGATCGTATTCAGAAGTTCCCATGAAAGTACCGGACATGACAGCACTTGTATTTCCGTTTAATCGGGCAACATAGCCGTCAGCAAGTCCTCCTGAATTTGCCAGAATGTTTCCTGATGTAAATGGTAATGTTGGAGAAGTAGACCCTCCTGCAACATAGACGTCACCAGTACTTGAAGTTTGTAAGCCATTTCCGGAATCAAGACCTGAACCACCAAGATACGTTGACCATGTCATATTTGTCAGAAAGCTATTCATTTTAAACACCACAGCATCCTGCGACCCGTTCAAAGTTGTCTGAGACGCCAAAACAGTTGGGAAATCTGTTGAAAGTGTAGAACTCGCAACATACACGAAATTGTTTTTTACGATAATCTCTCCGCGAAAAGGATCTCCGTAATTATAGAATAAGGCACCCGTATTAATTCCGTCATTATCCGTTCCGCCTACATAAGTTGAGCCAACCAATGCTGTTCCATCTGCACTAAAGCGGGCAACATACAAATCAGTTGCGTTGAACTGAAGTTCATTCGTTAGAATATCAAAACCACCGTTAAATGAGTTGTCATAACAACCAGCAGACATTGGGAAATTGATTGAACTGGTAACTCCCATTATGTATAAGTTACCAAGGTTATCCGTTACTAAACTATGTGCAGATTCATTTCCGGATCCACCAAAGTAAGTGGAATATAACAATGCTGTTCCTGTTGGATTAAACTTAGTAATTGCTACATCAAAGCCACCGATGGCACCTCCCAGAACATATTGGTTTCCTCCGTTAAAAGTAACATCGAAAGAACCTGCAACTGTCGGGTAATTACCCGTTGGACCATTCGGGTTTGCAAAAACAATTCCGGCAGCATACAAATTACCCTGCGCATCTCCGGTTGCCGTCATTCCCCAGTTGTCCATAGTTGAACCACTGAAAGTTGAAAAAACAATATCCGGATCAATAACCAATTCCGCCGTTTCATCATAACCGTTCGGGAAAATGTACTTCAGCACATTATTTTCCAGAACAAAACGAACTTCTACTTTCTTTTTCTGGCCCTCTTTAATAGTCCATGCAACTGGTTTACGCTCTACAATGTCTCCGAAAAGGGTTGTAATATGCAACTCGCCTTCAATCAATTCAACCTTATCAGATCCTTCAATAGTCGATTGGATTAACGAGGGATCAGCTCCGGGATGAACATAAAAAGCATATTTAATATTCTCATTTGTTCCTTTTATTTCAAGGTCAATTCCCTGATAGTATTGATCAAGCAGTACCTTCCCAACCGAATGAACTTTACTTTTCCATTTCGACTGATCTGTTCCAATGTAATAATTTCGGTAATGATCACTTTGGTTTTCTTCCCTGGTTGCACCCTTCCAGGTAGCATTTTTGAAATGAGAAAAAATAACCTGTGCTTTGTTCGAAGTTTCTGTTTCTATCTGTTCTCCATGATGAGAATCAGGAATGTCATTTAGAACATAAGTGAATCCGGATGAATCAATGAACAAACTCCCGTCTGCCATTTCAACCCGGTAAAGGATTTCTTTAGTCCATTGCCCGCGGTTCGGATGCAGCCAT
>CBFGMW010000114.1:0-7280 GCA_965649925.1 uncultured Fluviicola sp. | reverse complement strand
TCCTAAATCGATAATCTCACCCACTTTAGAGATTCCTTCTCCATACATGATGTCAAATTCGGCTTTACGGAAAGGCGGCGCAACTTTATTTTTCACCACCTTTACTTTCACGCGGTTACCAATCACATCTTCGCCGTCTTTAATCTGACTTGCTTTTCTAATATCGATACGCATAGAAGCGTAAAATTTCAATGCATTTCCTCCCGTTGTTGTTTCCGGATTTCCGAACATTACACCAATCTTATCACGAAGCTGATTGATGAAAATACAACAACACTTTGCTTTATTAATTGAGCCTGTCAGTTTACGCAATGCTTTCGACATTAAACGTGCCTGAAGTCCCATTTGAGAATCTCCCATTTCTCCTTCGATTTCAGCTTTTGGCGTTAACGCCGCAACAGAGTCGATTACAATTAAGTCAATTGCACCTGAACGAATCAAGTTATCTGCAATTTCCAAAGCCTGCTCACCATTGTCAGGTTGAGAGATCAATAGATTTTCAATATCAACACCCAGTTTTTGAGCATAAAACTGATCGAAAGCGTGTTCCGCATCTATAAATGCAGCAATACCGCCATTTTTCTGACATTCTGCAATTGCATGAATAGCCAGGGTTGTTTTACCTGATGATTCCGGTCCGTAGATTTCTACAACTCTTCCTTTTGGAAAACCGTTTACACCAAGTGCCAAATCAAGAGTGATAGATCCAGTTGAAATAACTTCCACTTTTTCTACCGGTTCGTCTCCCAATTTCATTACTGCTCCTTTTCCGAAAGCCTTGTCTAACTTTTCCATTGTCAGCTGCAATGCTTTCAATTTTTCCGGGTTAACTTCTTTAGCTGCCATATCGTTTTTGTTTATCGTTTCTACAAAGGTATGCCTGTTAGATCGTAAGCTATTTACGTTCTTCTTTTTTGTACATTTTTTCATCCAAGCAAGCAATTACCTCATCTGCATGTATTTTGGTTTTTGGCTTGTCAAGAATGTGCGTAATAGTTCCCTTTTCGTTTATTACAAAGGTTGTACGATGAATGCCATCGTATTCTCTTCCCATAAATTTTTTCGGCCCCCAAACTTTAAATGCACGGATCATTTTTTTGTTTTCATCCATCAAAAGCGGAAAATTCAATTGATATTTTTCAGTGAATCGCTCATGTAAACGCGCATTATCCATACTCACTCCGAAAACAAGCACGTTTCGTTCCTCAAACGCCTTCATTGAATCACGCATACTGCATGCCTGATTAATGCATCCCGGAGTCAGATCTTTCGGATAGAAATAAAGTACCCATCGTTTTCCCAACAACATGTCTGAAGAAATTGGAACGCCTTCAGATGTTGTAGTTTCAAACTTCGGGACTTTCTGCCCAACAGCTTTTCCTGTCATATATCAATGTATTATCGTGAACGTTTTGACGATATTTTAATCAAATATAGTCAAACATTTTAATCAAAAACAATTTTTGCAATTATTTTATTCTTTTTTTGACAGCATTCTAATCATTTGGAAAATACTGGTATTCCCCAGTTGCTTCTTCCTTCAAGAATTTCTCACGGATAATTGCCTGAACCGTTCGCCCCTGGATCCGCGATTCTAACCAGGAAATAATATCCAGATATAAGAACGGACGTTTCTCGAAAGGCAATTGAGAAAGTTTTACCAATTTGCTGTGCAGGATCTTAAATCCCCGCAGACGAGCGGATTCGTCGATAAACGCAGGCTGACGTAAAAAATAAAGGATCTCTCTCTGCACACCATGCATGTCGCCCATATTAATCAGGAAGCGTATGAATGATTTCAGCTGATATTGAATTAAATCATCGTTACCCAGCTCAAAATGAGCTATGAGATTCAGGATTCTCGCAAAACACTGAATGTCTTCTCTCAATGAGACTTCTTTCATCTGAATGACCTGGTTGAGATAACGAATTGTCATTTTATAATCTCCGCTTCCGAAATATAAACAGGCCACTTTATAATAAAGGACCATAATGCGGTGCTGGTCGAGCTGGCCCTCATACTTTGCAATAAACTCCTCTACTTCATCCACAAAATCGACTCCATCAGCAAACGAACCAGTCAGGTAATAGGTATTGATTTTTCCTGTAATCCAATACAACTCTCGCAGCAGTTTTGTGTTTTCCTGATCCAGAATATACGAGCTCCTGGTTTCTGTTTCGAGCAACCCAACAACATTCTCCAGACGTTTTGCATTACGAAGATTAAAAACACTGTTCTGCAAATAATGCAGCCCTTTCAGATACATTTCGTAGTACTGTTCCTTAGCATCCGGCGCCTGCGTGAAACAATCAACCCATTTAGACGCATATCGGTAACAACGCAGAAAATCCTGTGTAATATAATGGTGCCAAACCTGCGCATTATATAAATGGAGTTTTTCTTCAAATCCCAATTTGCTGAAAGTATAATGCGGCAATCTGGTTTTAAAGAAATCGGTCACAAACAGGTAATCTTTCTCGTTCCTTACAAAACCTACTTTTACATACAGGGCATATAACTGAAGCGAAAGATTTGAAAACTTCACCGACATTTCCAACCGGTTCTCCAGAAGAACTGTTTCTGAAGTCAGCTGTTCTGCCCGCGTTGGCAAACTTCGCGTAATGTATTGCGACTCGATGCTTTTTTCCAGCTGTGCAATTTCCAGTTGCAAAACAATACTTTCATGTTTAGAAGCCATTTGTTTCGCCTTGTCGAGCTGTTTTAAAGCTTGCATGTAAAAACCCTTGTGATGCAGTATTTGAGCGTAATCAATACTTTCATGAATTTCCAGAGTGGGTAAATGCGAGGCATGCTGCAGACGCAGACTTCCAAGTACTTGCTTAAAAAGATGCGCTTTCAGGTTTGAGAGCTGGCTCTTTTTGATCTCAGGCAGTTTTTTGAATACATCATCATCGGAATACGCCTCCGATTTATCCATGAAATCGAAGAGTTTCAAAAACTTCAATTCTTCCACACTTGAAGAGTTGCGATTGGCGAAAAGCTTGAAACTTCTCTTCTCCGCCTTCGATAAAGACTGAATTAATCGAAATAAAGCATCAGTTGAAACTGTGGACATTGTAATTTTTTTACTATATATTACTGTTTTTCAATCGTTTAATCAATATTGTTCGCTGTTGGACTTCGTAAAATTACGAAAGATTGATTTTGCCACGGGGATTAAAACAAGCAAATTCGCTTTGTGATTGATTTCACACTAAAAAATGTACTCACTAGAGTAACAGGAGTAGGGGTGCTCTTGTTTTTTCGATTAATAGTTAAAAACCTTTCGATTTGTTCGAAAGGTTTTTTGTTTTTGGGGTTGGGAGGAAATCAGTAATTTAAGATTCTGGAACTATTTCTGCTTTCAAATAGTGATCGTGATTGTGCAACGAAAGGTTATTGGATGAAAACGAGGAAGGGAGGAAAAGAGGAAAATGGTTTGAACGATATTAAATACGACCTAATGACAAGGCAGGAATTAGAGAACTACAATGGTTTTTTATTAAAACATATGGAGTTAACCCGAAAAAGAGCTATTAAACCTATTTATCGTGGTGACTCCTTGAAAAATCTTTGTGCAAAATTAAATGTGCCTTACGATGGCGACAGAACTGATATTAGGACTTTGTTAGGGAGGCTTTTTATAATTGGAGAAAAGGCGCAAAGATATTATTCCGACGAGGATACTTTTAGAATTGATGATGCTGAAGATTACGTGTTTGGAAAAATCCACAAATACTTGAAAAACTCAATAAAATCAAACAATACTAATACTATTTCATTCTTTAATAGAAACAAAAATCTTCGTGATTTCTTTTCAAGTTTAACAAACAGACATCGATTCCTGTCAATAATTCAAGAAGCAAATGAGACAGAAAGATTCCATATTAGAAATTACTACTTAACCTTACTTCATCAGTTAGCTGCAATAAACTATAAAAACAAATCACACTTTGTTTCAACTTCCAGGGACTATAGAATAGCAGAAAATTTTTCAGTTAAGAGTGGTGAGTTAGACCGAATAATATTGCATTGCTGGCAACCAATTCAAATTGAAAGAAACTTCGTGCGAAAGTATAACTTACCGAGTTATTCACTCGGACCATATGATTATCAAAAAGAAATTTCGGTTTTAGGTGGGATTTTGCCTCACTTTATATCCGGAATAGAAATTAGTCAGAAGAACGAATTTTACCCGAATCCTAATATTCTAAAGTCAGAAGTTTCGGATGAACTATTTATATTTGGTTTAAACATAGATCAGAGTAATTTTCAAAACGTTTTTGAATCAACAAACTACAGAAAATCAATTGTAACTTATGGGAACAACATGTGGGAACAACAATAATATGAAAAACTCAAACAACATTCATCCCGGTAAAATCTTACAAGAGGAATTCTTAATTCCATTGGAAATTTCCGCATATCATTTAGCAAAGGAGACTTTTCTTCCGCAAACACGCATTTCCAAAATTATAAAGGGTAACAGACGAATTACAGCTGATACTGCATTACGATTCTCGAAGTTCTTTGGTACAAGTGCAAAATTCTGGTTGGGGCTACAGGACGACTATGATCTGGAAGAAGAGAAAAATCAAAAAGAGAAGGAACTAGAGAATATTAAACCTATGCCTGTTAGTGCGGCTTAGATAAGTATCCTCATGTTTTTTATCAATTCTCAAATTTCTCTCGTTACTTTTACCGAAACATACATTTAAGAATGAAAACCAAAGTCATGTTAAAATATATTTTCCCGATTGCTCTAATCCTAACGGCATGTTCTTCCGGTGACGACTCAAATACCAAAGACCCAAAAAAAGACGAAATCGTTAAGTCCTTTGAGAATGAATCAGACATGGACAACCGCATGGTAGAAATTGATGCGCTTGTTTCAACTTCAGAGAAATTAGCCAGTTCAATGAAATATCAAAAAACTGACGGATCTTTCGTACAGGTGATCGGATATATGAATCGCGACAACCAGATCTTAAAAATTGAAGAGCTTTTTTCGGATGGTTCAGGGAAATCTCAAGGCACGCGCGTTTACTACTTGAACGGCGGGAAACCTTTTGCCACACAAGAATTAATCGATGAAATTATGCCTGATAAAACGGGTTCATTTGTAGACCGGATTTCTTACTACGATGCTAAAGGCAAAGTTCTGAAAACAAAGGAACGCCGAAGTGCTTACCAGGAAGATACTGAGATAATGGCTTACAAGCCTGTTGCTCTTCACGGAATTACAATTGATCGTGCCATGCGCGCTCTAAACTCAGAAAAGGAATTTGCAAGTACGTTCCAGGGATTGGTTTTTGATGGCGGAGCAACTTATTTAGTTGTTGGTGAGAACAGCAAGAATGATCCGTACACAGCTGCATTGCGCTGCGATTACAAAGATCCACTGATTCTCGAACTGAGTTCAGATCCTGATTCGTTCCTGGGAAGAAAATTGAAAGTGAATTTCGAGATCAAAAACGACAATAACTTCGAGTATATGGTTTATGCCGGAGGAGATTTTGCAGACTAACTATAAGAAGTAAATAGTAATTAAGCGATCATAAATAGTTCATCAGCTATTTTGGTCGCTTTTTCTTTGCTTACAACTTCGACAATTCGTTTTTCAGGTAATCAATCACTTTGATCTCAATCGGATCGCCGCCTTTCAGATCGCTCCAGTACAACGAAGTCCAGTCAACCAGATGAATTAAGTAAATACTTCGCTCAACCTGGGAATCGCCTTTTGCTTCTACTACAACAACGTGCGGAGTTTTTGATTTTACAACCTCAACAGAAATATTAAAGCGGCGTTCATTGCGTTTGTTCAGATCAGATGTATGCAGGAACAATGCGGCAAAACGTTCGTCTCCGTCGCCCCAGCCAACTAATTCGTTGTGATTCATTTCGGGAATAACATGCTGCCAGCACAATTCTTTTGAGTTTTCGTTGAACTGCTGTTTGGTACGAATGGCGATTCCTTCGTAATCTGCTCCGGCGTACACTCCTACAACTTTACCCAGTAACTGTTTTGCAATCTGATGTGCTTCTTGTTTAATCGAATCACTTTGGCTCACGATCAGATCATGTCCTTTTTGAATCTCGGTTAACAATTTCGCAGGAGCCAATCCTAATTTCACGAAAATAGCCGTTAGCTGAACCATTGAAAAAGCCAGCGCAGTTCTCGGCGGATTTCCTCCGGGTACTACAACACAATCGTAATTATTTGCTGCACAAAAGTTTTTCAATTCACCGCCGGAACAAATTCCGATAATTCTCGAACCACGTTCTTTTGCTTCTAAAAGAGAAATCAACGTTTCTTCCGTGTTTCCGGAATACGACGAACCGATTACCAGCGTTTTTTCAGTAATAAATGCAGGTAATTCGTAATCCTGAACGAATAGAACCGGGATAGATGCATAGTTAGAAATCCATTGCGAAACAATCTTTCCGCCAATTCCCGAGCCACCCATTCCACAGATTACAACTGAAGTAACCTCATCTTTCAAAGGTTGTATACTTGCGTTATCAGCTATTTGAAGTGCTTCAATAAGGTTATCAGGAAATGCCGCAATAAGATTATTCATAGTTCTAAAATCTGGCGTAAATATACCAATTCAATTGAGAATCGCCAATGAAACAGGTAATTTAAAGAATCATTGAATGGGAAGATTTTGTGCAATTTAACTTCTCTTTTTTTTGACTTCTGCCGATGGAAGAAATTGTACCTTTGGGCAAAAAAAGAAATGAAGTCAAGAACTCCATCAGAGACGCTTGCTATTACCACGAAAGTCGTACTACCCAACGACACCAATACTTTAGGAAATTTATTCGGAGGTCAGTTATTAGCCTGGATGGATGAAATTTCGAGTGTTTCGGCTCATCGTCACTGCAAACGCGTGGTTGTAACTGCTAATGTGAACAATGTAAGCTTCACGTCGCCAATTAATCATGCATCCATTGTGACTTTGGAGGCGAAAGTTTCACGCGCATTTTCTTCTTCTATGGAAGTTTTTGTAGACGTATTTGTAGAAGATAACGTAACGGGTGTTCGGAAAAAGTCGAACGAGGCCATTTATACTTTTGTAGCTGTAGATCAAAACGGCGGACCTATCCAGGTACCGGAGCTTGTTCCAGAAACGGTTGAAGAAATCTCACGTTACGAAGGCGCACTAAGAAGAAAACAACTGGCACTGATCCTGGCGGGAAAAATGAATCCGGCGGATGCGACTGAATTGAAGAAATTGTTTGAAGCGCCTGCTGCACAACAAACCATTGAACAACG
>CBFGMW010000113.1:0-7297 GCA_965649925.1 uncultured Fluviicola sp. | reverse complement strand
TCAGTGAATCGGATGCTGTTGATACTGTGAGAAGTGTATCGGGTGGAGTTGTTGCCAGGAGCTGACTGTCGGTAGCGCGTTTTGTTGTATCTGAAACCTGAGCAAATCCCATTTGAGTGATGCTTAAAGTCAATACAATGAATATTCCGCGTAGTCCTGTCATTTTCCTTTCGTGCATGCAAAATTATCATTATTTTCACGGAATCAAAATCATTCATTTTGAGCACAATAGATAAATCGAAACTTACAAAGTTATATTACAGCATTGGAGAAGTGGCTTCGCTTTTCGATGTAAACGCTTCTTTAATAAGGTTTTGGGAGAAGGAATTCACCATTATTCAACCTAAAAAGAACAGTAAAGGAAACAGATTGTTTACCGTTAAGGATATTGAACATTTTAACAAGATTTACCAACTGGTTAAACTGGAAGGGTATACACTTGAAGGAGCAAAAAAAGCGCTTAAAATGAAAACGAAATCAGGTGGAAAACAGGAGGAAATGTTGGCTTTGGATAATACCCAGATTATTTCAAAATTGGAAGAAATAAAAAGTCAATTATTGTCTTCAAAGAAGAGAGATCTCTAGATTTTGATAAACCTTGGATTGGCAGTTAAGTGTCTTTCAATTATCAGTTTCCACTGAAAACATTATCAATAGAAGTCAGTGAATCATGAATTTCTTTGTTCGTAATGATTTCGTCTATTTTGACTGCTCCAATTCCATTCAGTAATACACAGCGAACTCCCTGATTGTCGTTTTTCTTGTCGTTTTGGATCAGATGAATAACTTCTTGCTTAGCATCTTCCGTTAAAACTACATAATCGTAAATCTGCGACAAATACGTAGTGATTTCCATATATTCCCGCTCAGTAATCAGCGATCGTTTTAAAGAAAGATAACTTTCGGCCATCATTCCAAGCGCAACAGCATGTCCGTGCGTTATAGGTTCATTCTGAAGGCAGAAACCTTCAATTCCGTGACCAATTGTGTGACCAAAATTCAATGCTTTACGGAAGTATTTTTCCTTCGGATCTTCGTTTACAATTCCAACCTTTAAATCTACAGACCGCGCTATAACGTCAATTAAATGTTCATTTTCAATCAGTTTAATCGGATCAAGGGTATGAAATAATTCCCAGAGGCGTTTATCAGCAATTAAACCATGCTTCAACATCTCGGCATAGCCACTTACCAATTGTTCTTCGGGTAAAGTATGTAAAAAGGCCGGATCAATATATACCGCTTTCGGATGCTCAAATGTTCCGATCTGATTTTTATACGGTCCCAGATCAATTCCTGTTTTCCCTCCTATTGCAGCATCAACCATTCCTAAAAGCGACGTTGGAATATGAATAAAGTCTACACCCCTTTTAAATACAGAAGCAATAAATCCACCCATATCTGTTACAACTCCTCCTCCAAGGTTAATTATGAGATCAGAGCGTACAATTCCGTACTCACTCATGGCTTCCCATACCTGAAAGCAAACCTCCAGAACCTTGTTTTCTTCACCTGCAGGCAGAAGCATTACCTCAGCTTTTTCCAGCTCAGTAAAAGTTGTTAAGAGATATTCTAAACAATGATCGTGTGTATTTTCATCTACCATAATGATTTTACGGCTATTGGCATAACGGCCCGTAAGTAAATCATGCAAGGAAGACTCTTCTAACCGACTGATTTCTACACTGTTTTCTTCAATTTGGAATTGTTTCAAGACGATACTGTTAAAATGATATGAAGTTTCGGACAAAAATAACTGAAACCAATTAATTTTGTGACATGTTATCTTTCAATAATACAGAAATTGCTTTTAAGCACAAAACCGACAAAGAATTAAAAAGAGCTGCTTTTTTATTCTCTGTAATTGGTAATCCAACTATGGTGAAAATCGGTAAAGGAATGACCAATTTTGGTCTGAAAGCACATTTACCAATTAAGGGCATTATTAAGCGAACTATTTTCAGTCAGTTCTGCGGTGGTGAAACAATCGAAGAATGTACCAAAACTATTGACACCTTATGGGAGAGCCGGGTTGGTACAATCCTGGATTATTCAATTGAAGGTAAAACCAGTGACGAAGATTTCGAATCAACTACCCGTGAAATAATTGCAACTATTCACAAAGGAAAACGAAATCCGGGAATTCCGTTCGCAGTATTTAAGATTACAGGTATTTGCAGATTCAACGTATTGGAAGAAACAAACAATGGAATTGAAAACATTTCTGTAGATACGTTAAAGGCTTACGAAGCTATGCATGAACGTGTACGACGTATTTGTCAGGCAGCTTATGATTCAAAGGTTCCGGTGTTTATTGATGCAGAAGAGTCCTGGATCCAGGATGCAATTGATCGTGTTACACACGAAATGATGGAGCTGTTCAATAAAGAAGAAGTAATTGTATATAATACTGTTCAGATCTATCGTCATGATCGTCTGGCGTTTTTAAAAGAGAGCATTTCATGGGCAAAAACCAACGGATTAAAATATGGGGTAAAGCTGGTTCGTGGAGCGTATATGGAAAAAGAAAGAGCAAGAGCTGCTCAAAAAGGTTATCCCTCTCCTATTCAGCCAAACAAAGAGGCTTGTGATTCCGATTACAACGCTTCCCTGGAATATTTGGTTTCTGAAATAGATTCAATGGCTTTGGTTGCCGGTTCGCACAATGAATATTCAAGTCAATACCTTGCAGAATTACTGGTTAAACACAACATCCCGAAAAATGACCGCAGAATCTATTTTGCCCAGCTTTTAGGAATGAGTGATCATATTTCATATAATCTGGCGTTTGAAGGATATAACGTCGCTAAATACGTTCCTTATGGCCCAATTCACGAAGTAATGCCTTACCTGCTTCGCCGGGCAAATGAAAACACTTCAGTAAAAGGACAAACCGGAAGAGAATTATCACTGATTCGAGCGGAGAGACAGCGGAGAAAAGAACAACAATAAAAAGCAATAAAAAGTTAAAAAGCCGGGGCGAAAACTTTTTCGCCCCGGCTTTTTTTATTCATCAATTTTATTATTTCACCACATTCACGTGGCCAACTACCACTTTCCGTGCATCAGATGCGCTTGTTTGGAATTCTATTTTCCAGGTATAGCTTCCATCTTGCACTAGTTTTTCATGGTAAGTTCCATCCCATCCGATTTTATCATTATTGGTTTCGAATATAATTTCGCCCCAACGATTAAAAATCTTCATATTGAAATCGAATGGATCATAACCCGATGTGAATACCGGAACAAATGTCTGATTGTTCTCATCACCGTCCGGAGTAAATGTATTCGGAACATAATAGATTATTTCCTCATTCACAACGATAACAGCATAAGCTGTATCTGTACATCCGGAAGGAGTATAAACTATCAATTCTATCAAATAGTTGCCTTCGGCAGCCGGGTATGTGTGTGTTGGTTCAAAAGCCGTTGAAGATGTCTGATCACCGAAATTCCACACATACGAAGTCGCATTGGATGAGTTGTTGATCATTTGAGTTGTAGTATTCAAAGTTGACAATACCGCAGGGTTCGGAACAAATGAAGCTACCGGATCAGGAGTAACACAGATATAATTTGTGAGTGTAGCTGTTCCCAAACAGCCTGCTGCAGATTGGGTACTTAACGTTACGTCGTAGCAGCCAACTGTTGTATAGGTATGTGTAATTGTCGCACACCCGGTTCCTGTTGTCCCATCACCAAAATCCCAGGTACAATTTGAACCACCTGATAAATTAGTGAAGGTAACCGTTAGTGGTGCACAACCTGAAGTAACATTTGCACTGAACGTTGGCTGTGCAGCAGGATCTACTGTAACAGTAACATCATCTGTACTCTGACATCCTGCCGGAGATGTTCCAGTAACGGTATAAGTTCCTGTTGCTCCCGGCGTAAACGCTACACCATCTGCAACACCATTTGTCCATGTATATACATTTCCAGCCGTACCGGAACCGCTTAAAGTTACCTGCTGACCTAAACAAACGTTTTGATCAAGACCGGCTGAAACAGTAGGTAAACCATTCACCGTAAGATCAAAAGTTGCTGACGGTGGACAAGCTCCACCCGTCCCAACATAAGTAATTGTATAAGGTCCAGGAGTTGACGCTGCCAAATTAATAACACCCGTTGCAGCATTTATAGAAAGTCCGGCTGTACTGGAAAAAGTTCCACTCGCCGAACCTGTTACTGTTGGTGACGGATTCGGATCAGTTGTACAGTAATTAGTCTGAGGATAAGTAAGTGTTGCACCACCACCACCGGTCATAGTTCCTGCAACAGTGATCGGACAACCGTTGTCATCTTCCACATCGAACGAATATGAATCACCACTGGTTAATCCGCCTAATACAATACTTCCTCCATTCGCACAAGTAGTATTTACAAAACTTGCTGATGCCGGAGTTAAAGAACCAGCAACAACAGTGAATTGGGAACCATCAATTTCAGGTAAACCACCATTAATGGTTGCAGTAACTTCTCCTGTAGCACAGTTTGTAACTTGGGTCATTGTGATTTCAGGTAAGTACTGAACTTCAAATGGAGTACCCATTTCATAACAATACTGTGTTGTTTCAACAGAACTAACCGTATTAGAATCCAAACTGTACATAGTAACGGGTACGAAATAAACAATGTTATTTGCAAAGACTCCGGGAAAGTTGTCTATCCAGAACATATCATTCAATTCATTTAAATCCCCTTCAGTGACCAACCCAAGGAAACATGGATCGTCACCAATCCAATCTGGGTATGAGGGAACAACAGCAACTGTTGGTGGACAAGAATAGACTAACCAACCAATTCCTGGATTATACGGATCATCTTCACTGGCAACCTGTGCGGAAGGTGTATAATCACCATTTGGCATCGCGTCAAATGTATCACCGAAACACAACTGATAATCAGTTGAAGCAGTTCCATTAACCTCTACGGTAAATGTTCCTATATCAGCTGCACAACTACAATCCGCCACACCTGTAAAGTTCATAACTGTTTCACATGCTGGATCAGCAGAAAAGGAGAATGTTACGGTACTAGCAGCACCATCAGCCGGAATGTTTGTAATATTATAGGCATAAGTTTGACCGTCAACAAATGGCGGATTAAATGTTTGTGTGTAAGTAGATGTTCCATTATCCACTTGAACAGTAACCGTACCTGTTCCCGGATTATCCTCGTATGTAAACTCACCCGATAAATTATAGGTATTGTCAGGATTACAAGGGCTTATTTCAGTGCTGGTAAAAGAGAAATAACAATCCTGAGGCGGAACAATCGAACAGTTTGTTGTTGCAGTTCCGGTTGAAGTAGCTGTAATATCAGTAGGATCACCTGAATAATTCGTAATCAGGAACATATAAAACTGACCCGCGACTGCACCAGAAATTACTGCTGTTTCATTTGCAGCAGTACTGTAGCTGCAATCAACAATATTTCCACATGGATATGAATCGAACAAACTACAACCATCAAAAGAACCACTTCCAGTAAGGTTTGAACAAGCAGTTCCCAAATTTGCAAATGGACCCCAGCAAATAAAGTCGATATCAACACCGGCAGAGTTGGTAAGATTGATATTTAAGTTTCCACCGGTAGCAATTTGAAGATAGTACCATGCCGGATTTGGCTGATCCAACAAACAGCCGTATTCAGGACCTGATTCTGCTGTTGTGCTGGTGGAAGCCGGGAAAGTATAGGAGTTTCCTGTACAAAAAGGATCTGCGCTGGCACAGTTAGTGCCTTGAGCGAATGTAAAATGTTGACAACATAAAAGTGCAGCCAACGTAAGAATTGCGTATAATTTCTTCATAACAATTTGCGTTAGATACACGATTATTTACTTTCTTCCTGAGATTTAAGAAGCGCTGTTCTCTTTTCAACCAATGAAGCACGCTGCTTGGCCATCATGTCGTACCAACCGGTTTCAAGAGCCTCTTGGTTTTCTCCCTGATCTGATTTCACATGTGCAACTTTATTATCAATTGCTTTAATCACATAATCCAAATGCTCAACAGTTTCGACCGGGGCACTACTAACAGTACTCACTGTGCCTGAAGAAGCTACTTTCAATTCAATTGGCTTTATGGCAGTTTCCTGATTAGTTGATTTGTTTTTTTCCAAAACAAGCTGTTGTCGCTTGGTTTCAAGCGCATCCATTGTTCCGTCAGCTTTAGCTTTATCGTATTCAGCTTGATTTTTGGAATAATAAGCAAATTTGGCATCAATAGCAGCAATCTGTCTATCAATTTGATTTACCGAAACCGGTTCAGTTCCAAGGGGAGTAACAGTTTCTGTTTTGTTCTCTTTTGGAGTACCAGTTAACTCTTGAGCATTTAATTGGGCAAAAGAGGCAACTAGAAGAGAAGAAACTGTGAGCAGTAGTTTTTCTTTCATAGTTCTAAATTTCAAAAACTTAACGGAAAATGTGAAATAAGGTTGCTTTTCCGTTAAATTTTGTTGCTTAAAAATAATACTCCTTTTGATTGAAAAGCTAGATTGTTCAAATTTTCACGAAAACAGTGAGCCAAGATTTTATTTTATCAAATTGACAAAATATTCACTGAGCATTAAAGCGGTAAACTGATTGTTATTCAGCAAGATTAAGCCAATCTCTTGACGTAGATAAGATTTCCAGTGTTTGCTGCTCTCTCGAACCAGCGGATGGTTCATTCTGATACTCCCAGCTTGCATCAGGAGGAAGGCTCATTAAAATTGATTCTGTTCTTCCGTTCGAAATCAAACCAAATTTGGTACCACGGTCATGAACAAGATTAAACTCGACATAACGGCCTCTTCTTAAGTTTCTCCAGCGAAGCTGATCTTCTGTAATTGGCAGATTTTTACCTAATTCTACTTGTTCTCCGTAAATTACAGGAAACTGCTCTCCTAATCCGACTGCAAAGTCCATTAGTAGTTTTTTCGAATGTGATTCTGTGGGAACCAGGTGATCATAAAAAATTCCGCCAATCCCTCTGGATTCACCCCTGTGCGGAATATGAAAGTATGTATCGGCCCAAGGTTTGAATTTGGAATAAAACTCCGTATCAAACTTATCACAAATATCTTTCAATCTTTGGTGAAATTTCACAGCATTTTCGTCAACAACATAATGTGGTGTCAAATCAATACCGCCGCCAAACCAGCAGGCACCATTATCCAGTTCGAAGTATCGAACGTTCATGTGTATAATAGGAACATGCGGGCTTCTTGGATGAAGAACTATGGATACACCTGTAGCAAAGAAGGTATTGCCTTCTATTTTCATTTGAGCGCGCATTGTTTCATTTACTTCGCC
>CBFGMW010000112.1:0-7377 GCA_965649925.1 uncultured Fluviicola sp. | reverse complement strand
AAAACTCGATTATGATGAGTTGGTCATTGCTACAGGTTGTCGCACAAACTTCTTCGGGAACCAGGACATTGCGCGATACTCTCTGGCTATGAAAACCACTCAGCAAACAACCCATATTCGAAACAGTATTCTCGCCAAATTTGAGAAGATCATGTTTGTTGATGAAAAGGAACGGGAAGAATTAATGAATCTCGTAATTGTTGGTGCCGGTCCTACCGGCGTTGAACTTTCGGGAGCTTTCGCTGAAATGAAACGAAATGTTTTGCCCAGAGATTATCCGCAATATGATTTTTCGAAGTTACAGATTACGCTTTTAGAAGGCAGTGAACACACATTGAACTCTATGGGCGATGCTTCAAGAAAATGGTCAAGAAAGTACCTGGAAGAATTAGGTGTTGAAGTTCGGACATCTACGGTAGTTGAAAACTACGATGGCCATGATCTGAGACTCAAAAGCGGCGAAATCATTCCTACCCAAACGGTTATTTGGGCTGCCGGGGTTACAGGAAATGTAATTCCGGGATTGGAAAATGCGACTATGGTCCGTTCACGCTATACAGTTAACCGTTATTCTCAAGTTCAGGGCTATCCCGACATCTATGCAATTGGCGATATTTCCTACATGGAAACGGAGAAATTCAAGCAGGGGCATCCGCAGCTGGCCAATGTAGCTATTAACCAGGGGAAAATGCTGGCAAGGAACTTTTTACGGAAATGGAAAGGCGAAGAACAGAAACCTTTTGAGTACAAAGACAAAGGATCAATGGCAACAATCGGAAAACACAAGGCGGTTGTTGAATTGCCGTTTATGAATTTTCAGGGCTATTTTGCCTGGATGGTCTGGATGGTACTTCACCTGATGCTTATTTTGAGTATCAGAAATAAAATTGTAGTGTTTTTCAACTGGGCATGGAGATATTTAACCGGCGACAGTTCCCTGAGATTGATCTTAAGAGATGAAAAAGACAGGGAAAGTTTGAGGAGTAATGAATAGGTCTGAAAAAGAAAGTCTGGTATTACAAATTGTGATACCACATAGTTAAATCTCCCCTTATTAGACGTTCTGACTAAACCCTATTCTGGGCCTCTGTTCCTGTTCACAAGTGAGTTGGTTCTTTTTCACCAGAAAATCGAGTACTTCGAAAACATCTTCGAATTGTTGATTGTATTGTTTTTCCAGATCATTCAGTTTTAGCGACAATTCCCGGTTCGTAAATGCAATTTGGCGGATTGTTACAAACGCCCGCATGATTGAAATATTCGCCTGTATCGCTGTTTTACTTTTTAAAACACTTGACAACATGGCCACTCCTTGCTCCGTAAATGCGAAGGGCAAATATTTTGAAAACGTTCCTCGCCCTTTTTCTAAGATCACAGATTGTGATCTTAGAAAATTATTTTCCTCCGAAGTCAACTCAAACATAAAATCTTCTGGGAACCTATCTAAATTCCTTCTTACAGCTTGTTTTAAAACCCGGGTTTCAACCTGGTACAATTCTGCCAGATCGTAATCCAGCATAACCTTCTGTTCTCTGATCTGGTGGATCTTCTGATTGATTAATTCTAGATGCATAAATTCTTTTTCTATTTAAGATAGTGAAAAAGATGATTTAGATCCAAGTGTTTTTTTTTAGACGATTAGACGTTTTTTTTAAAGAAAAAGAAAAAGGTCCAATCCGAAGACTGAACCTTTACTGAATCATTTATCTCACATTTACTTCAACAACGTAAAATGACCAATCACTTCAATGCGATTATCGGCTCGTTGATGTTTTATCACGATCTTATATACATAATCGCCTTCTTTGCAGAGTTGTGTTTTATAGTAACCATCCCAGCCAACATCCAGGTTGTGTGTCTCAAACAATACTTCTCCCCAACGATTGAAAATAAGCATGGTATATGACTGAATGTCGAATCCCTGATTGAAAATCGGTAGAAAAACATTATTGTGCTCATCTCCGTCAGGAGTAAAAGTATTCGGGACATAATAAATCAATTCATCCTTTACACCTATTGTCACCCAGGCAGAATCTATACACGGACCCGAGTTTGCGTAAAGCATTACCTGGTAAGATCCCGGGGCCTGAATATAAGTATGTGTCGGATTTGTTACATTGGAACTGGTACCGTCTCCAAAAGTCCAGAAATAAATTAATGCATCCGTGGAAGAATTGGTGAATTCAAAATGCGGGTCCATCAGGCTGGCTTCTGTTGGGGAAACTGAAAAGTCAGCATCAGGTCTGGGGAAAATTGTTATCATTCCAACATTTGTAAGCGAATTGGTACAACCATTGGCATCGGTAATAGTTAATCCAACGTCAAAGGTTCCCGGAGTGTCATACAAATTAGTAACACTGCCACAACCGTTTTGAGACGGATACCCTTGAAAATTCCAGACACAATTGGAAGAACCAGGACTTGTATTGGTAAACGTAATAGTTTGCGGATTACAGCCTGTAGTTACATCGCTCAAAAAAGAAACCGTTGGATTCGGAAGAACAGTCACGGAAACATTATCGGTGGAAGTACAACCTCCTGCTATTGTTACAGTTAGTGTATAATTAGTTGTTCCGGATGTACTTGCTGTACATGTTGGATTTGCAATTGTTGCGTCACTTAATCCAGTTCCGGGAGTCCACAAATAAGAGTTTCCTGCAACAGGTGCTTGTCCGAGTTGATTACCGGTTGTTGCATTCACACAAAGTGAAAGATCTGCTCCGGCGTTTGCAACTGGCGGTGCCAGCACGGTTATTGTCTGCGTTTGACTGCATCCTGAAGAAGTTGTGTAAGTAATGGTTGTTGTTCCCGCGGAAACTCCTGTAACCAATCCTCCGCTTGTAATTGTTGCTGCTGCAGGATTCGAAGAAACCCATGGAGCTGCCGGATCAGGTGTATCAGGACTGGTTAGAGTAGTTGTAGCTCCAATACACAAATTGGTTGTTGGCGCATTGATTACAGGAGACGGATTAACCACAATGGTTGTTGTAGAAGTACACGGAACACCTGCATCTGTTGCTGTTACAGTATACGTGTATGAACCTGCAGCAGCCGGAACCGGAACATTCATCGGATTTTGGTCCGTAGAAGTAAAACCGCCCGGGCCTGTCCATGCCCAGGTTGCTCCTGCCACATTTGTTGCCGTTAAATCAAAAGTAGCCGTTCCCTGGCAAACATCTCCGCTATTTCCGGCTGTTACCGTACATCCTCCGCAGGAAGTTACCGTAATCGTTGCGGTTGCAGTTGCTGATGACGGGCATAGCGGATTTCCGGTAGCCGAGTTAACTGTGTACGTATACGTTCCAGGAGTTGACGGCGGAGTTGCAGTAACGGTTGAACCGGTTGTTCCACTTAAGTTTGGTGAAGCATTCCATGTATAGGTTCCGTTTCCACCCGTTGCTGTTAGGACCACCTGGTCACCCCCACAAATAGACGCTGTTGCCGGATTCACATCTACCGGAATAGAAACCCCTGTATTTGCAGCGAAAATGTAATCACAAACATCGCCTGCAAATCCATCGATCATGATATAGTAAGTATTTCCGGGGGTTAATCCGCTTGCAGAAACGTTTTGAGAACCTGCAGAAGGTGCTAGCTCATCACAATAATAAGACGTGACAGTTCCTGAGCAATTTGTTGCCGAAAAAATCATGATTTGAATTCCGTCGCCATAAGTGGAGTTGAAAACCCAAACATCAAAGGAAATAGAAGATGATGAAGCAACGAAAGTCAAAAAAGAGTTATTTTCAATAGAGCCGCAAAATTCGCCGGATAACCCGCAATCACTTAATCCGAGGAAACCACATGATTGGCTCCATGAATTGGCGGTGTACGACGATGATGTATTTCCGCAATAACCATTTAACTCGCAAATTGGAGTAGCTGTTGCACAGGTATTTCCGGCTGCGGGATTCGATCCGCAAGGGGGTTGTGTTTGTCCTGAAAATCCTATCAGAAGAAAAACGAGTAGATAAACGAACTTTTTCATTTCACGGTTTTCATTCGTTCTTCGATATACAAAAGGATCTCCTTGTTCCGGGCAGAAGGCTCGGTTCTGTTCTTGTAGATGTAGGATTCACGCCATTTCTTCAGTTCAAAAATGGATAACGTGTCTATTCGGGCATATAATTGTTGAATAGAATCTACAGAAAGGGAATCTCCCGAATAAATGGAGAGTGTGTTCTTAACAGGCAACGTGTGCGTGTGTGCACATGTTCCGGTTATTCCAATAGTCGTAACCATTGAAGCCAGTAATAGTAGTTTCATACGTAGTAGTAATAATATAGTGTGTTGAATTATTTTACTAATTCAATTTGAAGACGAATTTAAAACAATTGAGTTGCCTGTTGATGAAAACGAAAAGTATATAACCGAATAATAACGAAATGTTAAATATAAAACTAAATCATTTTAGCAGGACACTTACCGAGACTCTGCCTCCGTTTTGATATGCTGATTTCGAGCGATTAAAAATTTGCGTAAATAACGTTTTAATACCAATACATTGAAGCATTTACCTAAAATACCGCACGGAGATTCAAACTCGAACCGGTCTTTCATAAGAACAAATTCTCCGTCCTGAACAAAGAAATGATCGTGTTCAATTTTCTTAAAAGCTCCTTCCAATTGTTCGTCTCTGAAATAGTACGGGCTTTTGTGCGCCGTGATCTTAGATGTTAATGTTTGCCGGATCCAGAAATGTGTAGCTTCCCAGGTTACCGTTTCGTCCAATTGAATGAGCCCGGAAGTTCTGCCTGCAATTGCCTTTTCTCTTGTTTTTCCGGTCGACAGAATGTGCAGATCTATACTTGTAGAAAGGTCGAAACAGACTTTTATCGGAGCTTTAATTCGTGTTTCGAGTTCAATTACCGGCATTTCAGTGATGAATTATTGTTTCTTAAAGCTACTAATTTAATTAATCGCTGTATCTCGGATCTTTGCAATAAGGAAGTTTTTCAACCTGAACAACTTCAATGGTATAATGACCGAATTCGCATACTACTTTTCCATGAACTGCATAAATTCCTTTCCCACGATAAGGAAAACGATAGGCCGCTTCCTGAAAATGAACAGTGTCCAGCTGCTCGCCGTCACGGTCCAGTAATGTTCCGAAATGGACTGTATATCCTTTGGCACTTTTCACTTTTTTCGCTGTAACAAAATAGCCGTAAACAACAATTGTTTGATTTTCAAACTCAGGAAGATTCTTTGCTGTAATAGTATCTTCGATTGTGTTTTCCAACAGGTCGAATGGATTGCAAAGCGGGAAACCGAATAATTCAAATTGATCAAAAACAAGTTCCATATCTTCTTCTTCCAAACCGGGAAGTGTATAATTCTGCTGTTGCTCTTCTACAAAAAGCAAGGGATGCAGCACCTTCACTTTCGTTTTGGAATAATGCAGATGAACACTCCACAACAATTCTTTTTTCGGCAGTCCGAATTCCCGGAGTGCACCTACACGAATTAACAGCACCAATTGTTCCAATGGAATTCTTACACGACGAAGGAAATCCTTTAAACATAAATAAGGCCCGCCGCTTTGGCGCTCTTCCAATACCAGTTGAATACTGTTCTTTTCCAATTCGTTTACATGCTGAAATCCCAGGCTGATCATTTTTCCATAGATGGTAGTTTCGCTGAAGCTTTTATTAATACAGGGCGGTTCAACTGTTGCGCCTAATTTTTGAGCTTCCCGCATATACACTTCCGTTGAATAAAACCCTCCGAAATTGTTCATTGTAGCCACCATATATTCAAGCGGATAATAAGCTTTCAGGTATAAACACTGGTAACTTTCAACTGCGTAGGAAGCTGAATGTCCTTTCGAAAAAGCATATCCGGCAAAACTCTCTATCTGAAACCAAATAGCTTTCACATCTGCATCCGGATAACCAAATTCCTTACAATTCCTGAAAAATTGCGCTTCAACACGTAAAAACTCTTCCCGGCCTCTGTATTTACCTGACATTCCCCGCCGGAGAACGTCAGATTCGGCTAAGCTCAATCCACCATAATGATTGGCTACTTTGATCACATCTTCCTGGTAAACCATTACACCGTAGGTATCTTCCATAATTTCCAGCAATTTCGGGTGAGCCTGTTTAATCCGTTCCGGGTCACGGTGCCGCAATATGTATTCCCGCATCATTCCTGAAGAAGCAACGCCCGGACGAATAATGGAGCTGGCAGCAACAAGTCCGAGGTAACTGCTAGTTCGGAGTTTTATCATCAGCATGCGCATTGCGGGCGACTCTACATAAAAACAACCCACAGCCCGGGCTTCGCTCAGCAATTTATTGATCTTATCATCTACAATAAATCTTCTGACATCATGAATATCGTGCGGTGGATTATCCGGTTGATTGTAGGCAATAATGTCCAGTGTATCACGAATTTTACCTAATCCACGCTGAGAAAGAATATCGAACTTATACAAGCCCACATCTTCTGCTTCGATCATGGAAAACTGAGTTGTAGGAAAACTTTTCGACGTTAAAAACGTGCTGGTAAAATAAGTAACCGGTTGTTCGCTTACTATGATTCCAACCGCATGAACACTGAGATGGGAAGGAAGTCCGGCAATTTGCTTACTGTATTTAAACACCAATTGCTGCATTTGATCCAACGATTCAGTGTCAACCCGGTCTTTATCCAGCGCATCTATTTCCGACTTGGGAAGACCGAATACTTTTCCCAATTCACGAATGGTAGCTCTGGCTTGAAAGGTATTGTAAGTACATACCAAAGCTGAATTCTTATATGTTTCAAAAATGTAACGCATCACATCATCACGGTCTTTCCAGGAAAAATCAATGTCGAAATCAGGTGGGTTTTCCCTGTATAAGTTGATGAACCGTTCGAAATACAAATCCAGTTCCAGCGGATCAACATCTGTTATTTTCAATAAATAAGCTACAATACTATTGGCACCGCTTCCTCTTCCTACATAGAAATAGCCTTTACTTCCGGCGTATTTAACAATGTCCCAGGCGACTAAAAAATAGGATAAATAACCCTTTTGGAAAATGACCTCAATTTCCCGTTCTATCCGTTCTACAATTTCTTCTGTTGATTTCCCGTAACGCGCTTCCAGGCCTTCATAGCAGAGTTTTCGGACCAATTCCAGGTCTTCTTCAAGCGATTTTGTATAACTGACAATGTTCTGGGAATTAGTGGATTTGTCGAAATTAAACTCAACCGCACATTGACTCAGCAGTTTTTCTGCACGTTGTATAAGTTCCGGAAATGCGGCATACGCATCTCTCATTTCTTCATAGGAGAGAAAAAGTGCGTCTTCCCTGCTCTCTTCTGATTTCGGAAGTTTGGAAAGCAATACATTCTGATCTATAGCACGCAGCAAACGATGGGTATTAA
>CBFGMW010000111.1:0-7408 GCA_965649925.1 uncultured Fluviicola sp. | reverse complement strand
TCACAGGGCTTGCTCTACGACATTCTGAGCGATGGCAACAGTATTAGTCTGCATCGCCTGCAGCTGGTCTTGTTTACGGTATTTCTTTCATGCTATTTTGTATTGGAAGTAATCAATAACCTCATCATGCCGCAATTCGATCAAACCATGCTTACATTGATGGGAATCAGCAGTGCCACGTATGCAGGTATCAAAACAACCGAGTCTTAAAAAACCGTTATAAAACGAAAACAAGCGGTCGTTCGGATCGCTTGTTCTTTTTATTTTTTGAAGAATTATACATTGTCAGACCTGAGAACTCTCTGCAAGTTAGCAGGAGCTTTTCGTTATTGAGCTTTACTTTCTCACTCCCACTATACGTTCAAACACCTGCTGATCATCCTCTGTTTTAAAAACATTTTTCGGGATCCAGAGCAAAGCTTTCGATTTCAGTTGCAGGTAATAATCTGTTTTGCGCAATTTAACTTCCACTACGTCCTCCAGAACAAGAATCTTCAGCAAGCCGTTTTCATCATCAAGAATCAGTTTATCCGGATAGACACTCAAAGTCCACTTACAATGGAAAGCAGGATTATTTCGGATACCGGAGAGAAAACGATACCGTAAAAAGAGAAAAATGATCAGTCCGAACAACATGTGATAGAAGCCGATGTAAATCGAATCCGTGAAGATATGAATGCTTTGTGCAAAAAAGATCATCGGGAAAACAATCAGTAAAAACCAATGTTTGCGAATAAGCTCGCCCCAATATAATTTTACAAATTTATCCGGAGTCTGGATATACCTGTTAGTAGTGATAATAGTTTTCATAGCTGTGCTAAAATACTGATTTTTTTAGTTCAACGAATCTCTACGTTTAAAATAATCGGAATATAACAAGATAGTCGTCCAACTGAAAAAATTTTCACTTCGATAATCGGATATATATTTCCATTTCAACTGGTTTATCTAAAATCTTATAGCGAAATTTACGTTACTTACATAAGAACATTAAAAATCGTTCAAATCATGGAAAAATCAACTGTCTTTAAAGCTTATACCGAGTTTGTCTGGTTGAACAACCGGGAACCGAATTCCATTGCCGAATTTTGTACCTACGCCAAAATCGATCCCGTTGAATTTAAAGTGGCTTTTCACCAGCTGAAAGGCATTAAACAACAACTGCTGACAACTGTTTTCGAAGATGTGTGGCAACGCGTTGAGAAAGCCGCAGAAGAAAATGAATACTCGGCACGTGAAAAATGCCTGGCCCTTTTCTTCACGCTGATCGAAGGCTTCGGCGAATACCGCGATTACCTGCAAACGAGTTATTCCCTGAAAGAAGTGGGAGGAATTATGGAAGACTGGCGGCCGTTCAACAGGCTCTTTGTTTCCAAAACGCAATACTTTCAGCAAAACGACCGCATCAACTGGCTGCGCGAGAAACTGCCGAACAAACTCACTGATGAAGTGAACTCCTTGCTGCTCGGATGGAATTATGTTTTCCGTGTTTGGCTTGCTGATGAATCTGAAGACAAAGCAACTACCGATGCCGCAATTGAGAAAACAATTCACCTCTATTTCGACCTTTCGGAAAACAAGCAATTTGAAAAAATCCTCGACTTTGGAAAATTCGTTGCAACCACTAAAGTAGGCTTGTAATGGAATCTGAAAACGACAAAACATACAACTCTATCCCCACCTCAAAAGTGCAGCGCGCCATGAAGGTAATGGGAACCGGGGTGAAAATCGGGGGAAACTACGTAGCCCATTATTCCAAAAACTTATTTAAGGAACAATCCAAAGAAGCCTTGCATGAAAAGAATGCCGAAACGGTATTCGAAGCACTGGGCGAAATGAAAGGTTCTGCACTGAAAATGGCACAAATGCTTTCCATGGATGAGTTTACACTTCCCGAAAGCTACCAGAAAGTTTTTCAACAGGCACAGCACAATGCTCCGCCGCTTTCCTTTCCGCTGATCCAAAAAACATTCCGTTCACAGCTCAAAAAAGACATTCCCGAACTCTTCGATACCTTTTCACGAGATGCAATCCACGCAGCAAGTATCGGGCAGGTTCATCTGGCAACTAAAAACGGTCACCGTTATGCTGTTAAAGTGCAATATCCGGGAGTAGCCGACAGTATTGCCAGCGATATTCGACTGATGCGGCCCATTGCCCAAAAAGTACTGAACGTCTCTCAAAAAGAACTCGATTTCTACGTGAGCGAAGTTCAGGCCACGCTGATGGAAGAAACAGATTACCTCCACGAACTGGAAATGGCCCAAATCTTTAAAGCCGGCTGTTCCGCAATTCCGCATTTACACATTCCGGCATACCACAAAGAACTTTCTTCTGAACGTGTACTGACGATGGACTGGGTAGACGGGACTTTGCTCACCGAATGGCTGGAATCGAAACCTGCCGATGAACTGAAAGTGCAGGTGGCACAAACCATTTGGGATACCTTTCTTTTTCAAATGCAGGAATTGAGACTGGTTCACGCCGATCCGCATCCGGGTAATTTCATTATTCAGGAAGACGGCACGCTTTGCCTCATTGATTTTGGTTGTGTGAAACAGATCGAGCCCGAATTCTATCAGCGCTTTTTCCGACTCCTGCGCGCAGAAGTTCTGAACGATCCTGCTCTGTTTCATGCGGCATTGGAGGACCTCGATTTCTTCAACGAAAGCGATTCCGAAGAAGATCAGCGTTATTTGTTCGAATCATTACAATTTTCAATCAAACTATTGGCCGAGCCTTTCCAATCCGAATCATTCAACTTTGGCGCGTGGGATTACATGAAAGGAATCTATAATCAGGGCGAAGATCTGGCAAAAGAAATCCGCAAACGCAAAATCAACAGCGCGCGCGGCCCGAGAGAAGCCATTTACCTCCTGCGAACATTCTACGGTTTGTACATGATCCTCGCAAAGATCGGTCGGCCGGTGAAACTGAATTATCCGTTGAAGACAGACTAATAAAACACATAGCCACATAGCAGCAACGCTTGCGCTAAAGCTACAGCGAAGGCGCATAGAAAGAGTATGTAACAAAAAGCGAATTGAGTCTCCTTTCTATTCAAAACTATGTGATTATGTTTTTCTATGTCCTATCTGTTCAGATAATAAGCATTTCCTTCGGGCTTCGTGGTAGTTTATTCACGTATCAACCGCAAAGAACCCAAAACGTACAAGATCTTCAAACTCCATTCTCATTCCTCTTCAGAGCTATGTGACCATGTTTTTCTATGTCGCTATGTGTTAAAACAGCCCCGTCTTCAATATGAAACCCCTACTGCAATTGCTCTATTTTACCCTTAATTCCTCCAATTCAACTTGTAACCTCAATCGAAATAGTAGTTTTGCTTATACAACACACATATATGAAACTATTAGTTACTGCTCTGATCTGCTGGATTTCTACTTCCGCCTTCGCACAAAACAAATACAATCCTGATGATCACGTTGAGATTTCCGGTGAACCAGGAGATTTTAAGATCTCCAACTATTACACGGGCAAAGTACTCGCAAACCATGTAAAGATCGATGATATCGTTACCAGCGTGCACCACGGGCTCATCGGTTTTGAAAAAGACGGCAAAATCGGTTTCGTTTCTATTTACGGTAAAATCGTTAAACCGGCGCAGTTCGATGATTTCAGCATGGGTGAAGGAAGCTACCGGGTTGAACTACACGGTGATTACTTCGCTGTGCGCAAGGGTGAATTAACAGGGCTTATCGACAGTACCGGAGCGTTTGCCGTTCCACTCGGAACCTATGATTATCTCTGGGATTCCGGAAAAGGAACCTGTGGTGCTGAAATCAACGGGTTGTTCGGACTCTTCCGGAAAGGAAAAGCCATTCTGCCCGTAAAATACGTTGTGGAGTACGAATACCAGAGCTTTACACATGAAACCATGCCGGTTAGCAACGATTCAGCAGCCGGATTAATCAACTCGAATGGAAAATTCGTTCTGCCAATGGAATACACCATTTCCGAATTCGAAGAAACATACTGGCTGCTTGAAAAAGACGGATTCTCAGTTCTGGCCGATTTCAACGGAAAAATAGTATCGCAAACCATGGACTATATCCTGCATGTTGAGAATGGACTGATCTTCGGACAAAGAATGGACAAATATGGTGTTGAGAAATTCGACGGAACCATTGTTTGTCCGTTCGAATATGATTACATGACTACCAAACCGGTAGACGGCGCAGTCTTCGCACGGAAAGAATCCTTGTGGGGATATTTGTCGCTGGCACATCCCGAAAAAACAGCATTCATATACGATAATCCTTACACACCTGGCTGGCGTGAAAGCGGCCTTGCTCCTATGCAAAAAGGCGGTTACTGGGGAATGATCAATACAAAGAATGAAGTGGTGGTCGATTTCCTGTACACCATTCCCCGTGATTACATGGAATTCAACTACGGAGCAGCATTTGTGATCAGAAATGATTTGTGGGGAATGCTTTCCGAAAGCGGGGAACTCATTATTCCGTGCGAATACGAAGAAATAGAACAATACGGCGGATTCCCGAAAAAAGTCAAAAAAAATGGCAGAGTCGGCCTGATCAATTCTAAAGGAAAGATCCGCATCCCAGCTGATTATGATGAAATTACCAGTTTTAACTATGACAGTTCTTACCTCATAGAACTAAACGGTAAAAACGGCATCTATATCCCCGAATCAGGACTTTTGATTCCTACGCGTTATGATGTCATTGCAACAGACAGAGGACGCTACCTGGTTATGTCAGAACGCAAATATGGAATGTACGAAGAGAATGGCAAAGAACTACTGCCATGTACTTTCGATTCTATTTATCACTTCAGCGAAACATTGGCATTGGTGAACCGCAGCGGAATTCTGGAACAAGTTGAAATGACCACCGGAAAGCAGCAGCCACTGAAACCCGATTCCATCATTCGTTTTGAAACAACGGCATTTATGAATTTCGGGAAAACCTTTGGAGATGAAACAGTGCAAACCCAACACTATTTTATGAAAGGCTACTCTCCCGGAACATGGTACTGTGTAGATCTGAAGACAAATGCAATCATCGGTAAACCATACATGAGTATCGGCCGGTTCAATGAACAGGGATATGCCGCTGCAATAACAGATTATTATAATTCGCCGATTGCAATCAATTCGAAAGGAGAAGAACTGAAACCGAAATTTCACCTCGAGCAGGAAAGCATTTTCTCAGCCTATATAATGGACGAAGGTATGGGAAACCAGGACAGTATTATTTACCAGTTTCAGAAACATGGTTTATTAACCGATGTGGCTCCGGAAGATCAGTGGAATTACATACAATCGAACTATGAAGTGGTGGTAGAAGCCGATTATTATTACGATGAGGTGGGAGAATCATACTACTCCAGTTATTTAAAGTGTTATGAAAAAGATTCCTATTTCAATTCTCAAACCAGCTTTCCGAAAAACCCGAAATACGGATACAACTTTCACGAATTCTACAGCCGTTTCAGTGAAGCAAACGAAAGCGGCTGGCGCTGGGCAGTTTCGAAATCCAATGATCACGATCCCGACTACCGGGTTGACCTGGAAAAAGTACAGGTTGTTTTGGTGAGTAATGAAGGCGAAGAGATTTCCAAACCAAATTACCATCCTGTCCAATCGACCCCGTTCTACGAAGCTGTTTATACGGAAGACATTCAATGGGCAGGATTAACAGCGTATCCTCAGGCAATAGATAGTCTTCGAAAATCATTCGCGGGCGCAGCATCTTTAAGTAACGCAGCGTTCCTGGAACAGTATGCAGATTCGGTTTATACCGAATTCAACATTTCTTACAGGTATGACGAAATCGAATACGAACAGACAGTATATGAGTATGCTTACTACAGAAACAAGGATATTCAGCTGTTCAATGTTGCACCGCCCCGGCCTGATGAAGTTGAATATACATTCGTGATCGATGACTTTCAAAAAATGGCGGGTGGAGAACAACTTACAAAACCCGAATTATTGAACCGTTTTTCTATTGATTCGAAAACAGCCTATTCTTTCGGTTCCAGAAGCTATTTTGCCTACCCGGTGCTTGCAGAAAATGAAAATAAGAACGCAGCACAAAACCTGGCGAAAGAATACCTGCAGACCATGCAAAGCGAAGAAATAGCTGCCGACCTGCGAAACTTTGATTATTTCTACAACCTGGTTAAAACAGGTGTAGCCGAGCGTGTCGATTACGACTTTCCCGACAGCGCCTTGTATGCTGCAGTGATGGAATATTCAACTGATTTCGCAGTCTATCGTTACACCTCTTCCGTAGGATTAGCCATGGAGAACGAGATAGTGCTTCAGCCAAAATACCTGGCAGTGGGAATAGACCAGGAAGGCAGTACTATAGCTGAAACAAGCTTTATTGTGGTGGACTCATTGTTCGGGGTTAACACGTTTAGTTTATCGAACCGGAAACTGAGTAAGTTGAAAGACATGCGCTTTTGTAATTCGAAATGGACAGAAATAATCGCTCAATCAAAAAGCACCGGTCTTTACAATCTTTACAACAAAGGAACCGGCATAAATTGGGACTATAACTTCCTGGATTACACAATCTCTGCAAGAGATGTGAAACGATTGTACTACATTCAAAACTGCGATTACTACCCGCTGATGTCAGTTAGCGGCGAAGACAGCATTGCAATGACTCCGGATGGCGTATTAACTTACGTCTACAACGACTTCTGTGATACAGTTGTAGTTGGCCGGTACGGTGTTTTCCCGACAGACAGGAATTTTCACTTATACGAACTGGCAGATGGAAGTCTTTACTGGGTAACCGGAGAAAAAACAACTGAAATCAGGTTTTCTGAATTCGTTCTGCAAAGAAACATTCCTATCAATGAAGGCCCCATTCGTAATTTTGTGATCCGTGAAACGCCGGAAGGATTGGAATTATATTACGATAACAAAACCATTCAGCTCTCGGAGTCAGAATACCAAAAACTGGCCGCTCAATCGCCTGGTGACAATGGTTACGGCGGTGTTTTCATAAAAGGAAAATTCATTCCCTACCAAACCTTTGTTCCTTTCCCGGAGAAACATGCCGTTTACATGCATGTGAGCGGAGGATTCTGGCTGGTGGGTAATGCAAAAGAACTGCAGTTGGTCCGCCTCAGTGATGAAAACAGCATTACAAAACGTTACCCGGACTCATTCGCATCCTTCGCTGAATTCAGGGAAGCATCTTTAATGATAACCGAAGGCATTAACCCGGTTCAGGAATTTATGTGGGCGGAATAAAAATGAGTGAACAGAAGAAAGATTAGTCGGAGAATTTGGGTAATGGAGTCACAGAATACTCTGCAATTATCTTAGCGTCTCCTAATGTTTGTTTTAATTTCTTAACCGGAAAATTAATAGAACAGCCAAGAAAGGAGAACGATAAGCCTG